>NZ_JALEKL010000007.1 GCF_022768985.1 Methanosphaera sp.
TTTAAGATGAATATAGCCCTTATATGAGTACTTATTGCGCAATATATGTGCTGTGTGAATTAACTCTTCCATTGTAAGATCTGCATTTTTTGCAACAGCAGAACTAAGAAATAGTCCTTCAACTTTTGAATTTTCATAGTACTTCATAAACATGCTTGATAGTTGCTCTGGTGTTAGTGATTTTTGCATGTTTTTATTTCCACGACAGTTTATGCAGTATTTACAATCATTTACACATTTATTTGTAAGAAGAGTTTTAAAGAGTGGTATTTCTGTGTTATTTGCACCTTTTGAGTTGTAGATACATGTATTTTCATGATTTTGCAGGATGTTATCACGGTTATAATTCATTGAATTGCATCTGTCATAGTATGCAGCATCAGATAATACCTTTAAATCCTCATATGCACTCATATAGTAGTTCCTCCCCTTTTATTGTTGAAATATATTAATACTTACTAGTAATTATATTATATGTATTTATTAAAATAAAATTAATTCGGAGAGGAAGTAGTTGTTGGAATAGTAATTCTATTAATTGTTATAATTATTATTATGGCATTATATATTCTAAATCAACGTAAGTAGAAATATATTAATACTTAGTAATGTTATACTATAAGTATTCATAAAAATTTAGGGAGGAATAGAAGTCTATGATAGGAATTATAATTCTTGTTGTTATAATTATTATTATTGCATTATATGTTGTAAGTCTTTATAATGGTCTTGTTGACATGAAAAACAGGGTTAAAAATGCATGGGCACAAGTTGATGTTCAGCTTCAAAGACGTAATGATCTTATTCCTAATGTAGTATCTACAGTAAAAGGTTATGCAGAACATGAAAAATCAACATTTGATGCTGTAACTCAGGCAAGAGCAAATATGACAAATGCAAATGGTGTAGCTGAAATTGCACAGGCAGATGGTGAAATTACAGGAGCTCTTAAATCACTCTTTGCTATTGCTGAAGCTTATCCTGAACTTAAAGCAAACACTAACTTCAATAATTTACAAGATGAACTTGCAGAAACAGAAGATAAAATTGCATATGCAAGACAATTCTATAACGACACAGTACTAAAATATAACAATAAATGTCAACAATTCCCAAGTAGCATAATAGCTGGTATGTTTAACTTCAAAGAAGCAGAAAGCTTTGAAGCAAGAGATGAAGTTAAATCTGTACCAAAAGTGGAATTTTAGATTAATTAGAACATATAAAAGAAAGGTGATGTAGTAGTGGTTATTAAATAATCCATAATAAATTACTTCACCTTTAACTATTTTTTTTTAAGGATAAAATAAGAAAAAGAGAGAAAAAATAATATTTCTAATATAAGGGTTGGTGTATTATAATGAAAAATAATACTTTGAAGAAATTCTTAATGCTTTTTTTAATAACACTACTTCTTATATCACCAATTGCTGCTGGAAACTATCAACTACCATCAGCTGATGTTGACGTGGTAGTGCATGATGATGCAACAGCAACAATAACACAGAAAATTGTATATGATATTAATGGAACTGTAAATGGTGTATACTATCGTATGCCACTAAATGGTGAGCAGGATGTAGAAAATATCTCAGTTGAAACACCAGGATATTACAATACACTAGAAGTTAACAAGACAAACAATCAAATACAACTAAAAGTATGGCTATATAAGGATGCAGCAAAAACACAGAAAGTAAACGATGCAAAAGTTGAGGTAACATACAAATACAACTTCATCAAAGGAGTAAAAGTATATAATGATGTTGCAGAGCTACAATTTGCGGTGTGGGGAAAGTATTGGGATGAAGAAGTACAAAAACTAACAACACACATAACACTACCAGGTGCAATAAATGAAAATGATTACTGGTTTAATCCACCAAATGTTGTAAGTTCACATAATATTAGTGGAAATACAATGCATGCAAAGTATATGGATGCAGAGCCATCATCTGAAAACTATGAACAAAGAGTACTTATACCAAAAGAGTACTTTAAAAGCTATGAAGGTGCTGACATCATAAATAAGGATGCAGCAGAAAAGATCAGATCTGATGAAAAAGCATACTACTCACAAATTGAGATGAAAAATACGGCAGAGTTAGTACTACTAGCATTATCTGTACTTATAATGCTTGCACCTGCTGCAATATACTTCAAGTATGGACGTGAAGAAGATGTTGGACTTGATGGTATTGACCAGTCAGAAATACCATATGATGATGCTCCATCATTTGTAAATGCAATGCTTTCAGGTGATGTAGGACGTGTTAATATCAATGCATTTGAAGCAACACTACTTGATTTAATTGACAGACGATACTTTAAGATTCTCGCCTCTAGTGAAACTGATTTAATACTAAAACTTAATTCAATAAAATATGATGGTCAAAATGATCTTAAAGACTATGAAGATGACCTAATTAAGTATCTCATGCGTTTTAAAAATGATAAAGGTGAAATTTCACTACAAGATATAGGTGATGATGTATCAAGTGATGATTTCATAAAATTCCTAAAAACATGGAAAAGCAGTGTAATACGACAAGAAGATGTATATAAATATGAAGTCGAGTACTTCCAAGATAAAGGAGTAAAAGTAGTACATATGTGGTGTGCTGCAGCTGCAATCTTTGGAATACTACTAATACTACTTGAATTATATCTTCAAGGACTATATCAAGGAGTAGGATTTGTAGTTGCAATTATCATGATAATTGAAGCAATAGTAATGTATCTTATTCCTGATAATATTATGGGAGCATATACAACACAAGGACGTATATACACCCAGAAATGGCATAACTTTGAAAACTACATACAAGACTACAGTCTTATTAAGGAACATCCACCAGAATCTGTACAAATATGGGGAAAATATCTTACATATGCAACAGCTCTTGGATGTGCAGAGGCTGTGGAAGATAATATGAAACAGTACTTCAGGGAATTTGACATACCAGAATCTGCATACTATGATCAACCATTTTATATGTATTCATCACATGGTGGAACATGGCTTATGCTTTCAACATTCAGTAAACTTTCAAATGAAGTACCATCATCTGACATGGATGGATCCACATTTGGTGACATTGGAGACATCGGAGGAGGATTTGGTGGAGGTGGAGGTGGAGTATTCTAGAAATAGAGTACACACTCCTCTTCTCCCTTTTAAACCCCAATTTTAGAACTATTTTTTATTTACATAAATTTATTAATAATTCATAAAGATATACATTTAATTAACTAGATATTTTAATAAAATGTGGAGGTTAGTTTAAATGAAAAATAAGGCGATTAAATGGAAGTTTTTAGTTTTCATGCTAATAACATTAATGATGGTATCACCAATTGCAGCAGGAACATATTCACTTCCAGAAGCTGATGTTGGCGTTGTAGTACATGATGATGCAACAGCCACAATAACACAAAAAATAGTATATGACATAAATGGAACAATAAATGGAGTGTACTATGACATGCCACTATCAGGTGAGCAAAACGTAACAAATATAACAGTTGAAACGCCAGGATTTTATAATGAAGTTGAAAAAATATGGATGTCAGATCGCGTAAGATTTAAAGTATGGCTATATAAGGATGCAAATAAAACACAACAAGTATCAGATACAAAGGTGGCTGTAACATACAAATATGACTTCATCAAGGGTGTAAAAGTATATGATGATGTTGCAGAACTACACTTTGCTGTATGGGGAACAAACTGGGATAGTAAGGTAGCAAAACTTACAACACACATAACACTACCAGGACCAATAAATGAAAGTGCATACTGGTTTAATCCACCAAACATAGTAGAGTCAAAATCATTAAATGGAAATACAATGACAGCAACATACAGCAACCTTGACCCATACGATGAAAATATTGAACAAAGAACACTAATGCCAAAAACATACTTTAAAAGCTTTGATAATGCCGATGTAATAGCAAAAAATGCAAAAGATAACATTACACAGATGGAAAATGACTACTACTCCAAAGTATATGGAGCAGATGGAATTCAGATAATAATCATAGCAATATGTTTAATACTAATAGCAGCACCATTTATCATCTACTATAAGTATGGACGTGAATATAAGCTTAAATTTAACTCTAAATATGAAACAGACATTCCATATGATGACTCACCAGCATATGTTAATGCTATGATGAATGAAAACTGTGGAGATCTTAATATTAATGCATTTCAGGCTACAATAATGGATCTTATAGATAAACGATTCATCAGGGTGTTTGCATCAGAGGATAATAATTTAATTATAAAAATAGATGTTGACAAATATAACGAAGAATGTGATGAACTATGGCAGTATGAAGTTAAAATACTTGACTTCCTCTACTCTTATCGTAGATGTGATGATACTATATCATTTAGGGCAATAAAAAATAGTATGGCAAATGAGGATTTCATTGACTTCTTTAATAGTTGGAAATCTCTTGTACGGGATAATGAAGATATATGGGATGAAGCTGATGAGAAGTTTGATGATACAGGATCAATTTATGCAGAAATTGTTTCGATCGCATCTATAATATTTGCATTTATTGCATTTGTTGTGTCTCTATGTACTGGTAGTATTTACTTCTTCACAGGTCTTGAGCTTTCTGTTGTTCTTTTCATTGAAGGTTTAATTGTTCGTGCACTTCCTGATGAGGTTATGGGTTCATATACCTATACTGGTCGTGAATATAAAATCCGTTGGGAACATTTCAGAAATTATATCAAGGATTATAGTCTTATTAAGGAGTATCCTCCAGAATCAGTACAAGTTTGGGGAAGATACCTGGTTTATGCAACAGCACTTGGTTGTGCAGATAAGGTTCAATCTAATATGAAGAAGTACTTTGATGAATATAATATTCCAGAAAATAGTGATGTGAATGTTTATAGTAATCCTGTGTATCTCTTTGCAACTCTTGGTGGTGCATATGTCATGCTTTCAGCCTTTGATAGCCTGGTTACACCTCCTCATAGTGAGTCTAATTATTCATCTGGTGGTGGATTTGATGGTGGCTCCTTTGGTGATATTGGAGACATTGGAGGTGGATTTGGTGGAGGTGGTGGTGGAGTATTTTAAACTCTACACACACCCCTCTTTTATTCTTTTTTTAGTAATCGTTTGTTTTTTGAACTACATCTGCTATGTGGTTGCAGTTTTCACATGCACATTGATCTGTCACATGGCTTTCTATAGTGTAGTCACTGCTTCTTTTAATTAGCAAGTGTTTGCAGTTTTTGCAGTATGTGTTGTTTTTATGTTTTGGTGCAACTTCTATGTCGGGATATACATAGTTTAATCCCATGTAAGCTGCCAGGTCTGTTGCATACATTATCTTTTTTTCACTTGTTTTTTCTAGTTCTTTTAGTTTGTATGCTGGGTTAAATCTCATGAAGTGTAGTGGTATTTTTTTCTCTGTACTTTTGATGTAGTTTATTAGTTCTTTGAAGTTTTCAGGGCTATCATTGTATCCTGGTATTATCATGTTTCTTATTTCTATGTGTATGTCATGTTTTAGGTAGTATTTTATTGAGTTTAGTATTGCTTCGATGTAGCCTCCACATACTTCATCATAGAATGAATCTTGCATACTTTTTAAATCTATACACACTCCATCTACATATGGTGCTATTTTTTCTAAAGTTTCAGGTGAGGTGAAACCATTTGATACTATTGCTGTTTTTAAATCGTATCTTTTTGCAATTCTTGATGTATTTATGATCCACTTTGGATGAATTGTAGGTTCTGTAAATTTCCAGATTATAACATCAGCATCATTATGAATTGCCATCTCTACAATTTCATCAGGAGTATATCCCTTAGTTGGTATTAGTAGTTCATTTTCAGGTTGTGCTACTGTGTAGTATGAACAGTATGAACATTGCATGTTACATCCTACAAGTCCAACACAGAATGCTTTACTGCCTGGCATAAAATGGTATAATGTACTTTCCTCAATGTGTTCTACTGTTGTTTTTGATGTGTAGATTTTATTTTCATTATCATATATTGGATCTTGATGACAGATTGTTTTTCTTCCATCACTAAGATTGCAATAATTTGGACATATATCACATATCATAATTAACTTTCTTATTTCCCCCACTATTTTAGGTGTTCATATCCTCGTATTTTAAGTGTAGACTCATGACCATTACCATCAACTAGTATAACTCTATTTTTACTATCTTCTATGACTTCACCTATTGGTGTTATATCATCAAGCATATCTTTATGTTTTTCATATTCACTGCTATTTAATGTGAGAAGTAGTTCAAATTCTTCACCAAAATAAAATAAGTATTCATATAAATGTTTATGATTTGCATCTGCAATGGTTTGAAGATCTTTTTCATAAGGTAGCATTTGCTCATATATCTTAAAGCTACAATTTTTATTATTATCACATAAACATCCAAGTTCTGATGCAAGACCATCTGTAATATCACTCATTGATGTAACAATTGATGGATGTTCACGCAGATACTCGGCTGTTTTATATGGAAGTTTTGGATTAAATACACTGTCCATAAGCTCATCTTTAAGAGAATCTGCTATATCAACATTACCAGCACCATAAATCAGGTCAAATCCTCCTGCAACATCACCAATAGAACCTGTAGTTGCAATAATATCACCGGGATGTGCATTATTAAGGAATCTGACACCACCATCTACTTCACCAATAGCTGTTGCAGATGTTATAACTTCATCTGCTTCATTAATATCTCCACCAATAAGTGTAATATCATATTCATTGCATTTGTAGAGTATTCCATCAACTAGTGCATCAAAATCATCAACACTAAAATCACCAGGAAGAGCAAGTGATATGACAATTGCTGTAGGTTTTGCATTCATTGCAATAATATCACTAACATTTACATTAACAGTCTTTGCACCCATCTCAAATGGAGTCATACCAACAGGAAAATGATGACTTTCAATAAGCATATCTGTTGAAAATACACTATATTTACAACTATTTATGCATAATGCTGCATCATCACGATAACTTTGTATAAGATTTTCATCTTCTATATTTAATGTATCATCACGCTTTTGTAGTAGTCTTTGAATTAATTGTTTTTCACCAAGTTGTGCAATTTGCATAGAGTCTTTTCCTCAAAAAATTATTAAAAAATTAAGTTATATTTTTTTTTTTATTTATTATTGTATATATTTTAGTTTTTTAAATTAAATAAAATTTATTAAAAAAAAGTATATCTTAAATTGCCTATTTTCTGATAAAAAATTAAAATAAGTGGAGATTAGGGGGTATAGTCTGAAAATTTAGAGATTTTCTTCAATACGTTTTGATACAATTTCAACTATTAAGTCGTCTGCACCGAGTGGTTCTGTGTATATGATTTCACCATCAAATTCAACAGTTTCTGGTTCACCATGGTCGTGGTGATGGTGATGGTGGTGTCCGTGTTCATGTCCGTGATCGTGATCGTGTTCATGTTCGTGGTCGTGGTCATGGTGATGTTCATGTCCATGATCATGACTGTGTGAGCATTTACCTTTTGCAAGTTCTGCTTCAATATCTGCAGGTTCAAGACCAAGAATTGTTGGGATGTCACGTTTTGTGTGCATTCCGTGTGCTAGAAATACTGGTGTTACAATAACTTTTTCTACACCTGTTTCTTTAAGTTTGTTAAATGCTGTAGGTATGTTTGGTTCTGCAAGTTCCATGAATCCTACTTCTACATTTAATTCTGGGTGTTTTTCTGCATATTTTGCTGCAATTTCACTTACTACTTCTTTACTGTAAGGTAATCTACTTCCATGTCCTAGAAGTAATACTCCTGTTTTATTCTGTTGGTTTGAATTTGTATCCATATGTAATAACTCCGTCTTTTCCTTCTTCTCTAATTTTTCTAAATACGACTTCTACTTCATCACCGATATTTAAGTCATTAACATCACAATCAACAATCTGTGCTGTTATTTTTGCTCCTTCATCAAGTTCAATAATTCCAACAGCATATGGTGCAGCTATTTTAAAATCATCTGGTGCTGCACTAATTACTGAGTATGTATAGATTTTACCAGTTCCTTTAAATTGGAGGTCTTCTATGTCACCGTGGCTTCTACAGTTTGGACAAACTACTTTCTTAGGAAAGAATGTTTCTCCACATTCATTACACTTAGTTCCAATTAAATTATATCTTTGGTCGTTATGACGCCATCCTTTAATAATGTCAGTCATGATTACTCAATCCTCCGTATAGATTTAGAATATTTAATTTATAGTAATATATTATAACTATTTATTATTATTATGTATATTTAATATTATATAAATTACTATGAAAATCAATTAAATAAAAATATGTAAAAATTGTGTATATGGTGTCATATTCATAATAAAAGACGTATTTGGTGGTGTTTATATTTTAAATTAATTATGGTGTGGAAGGTAGTTTGCAAGTGTAAAATTAAGATAAGTTAATAAAATAAATAATTAAAATTTGAAAAAAAAAACAACTCATAAAAAAAAGAATAAAAAAATAAGAAAAGATTAAAAATCTAAAATTTCATAAAAACTCATAGAAAAATTTGGATGTAAATATAATCATATCCCACTACTTTCATATGAACATCTAAATCTATGAATCTTATAACAGATTTCAAATCCTTAATAAACTAGTCAAAAAATAACAAAAATAATTTCTTATGTTATCTTTTCCCACTAGATGACTAATTAACTTTAAAGATAACAAATATTTTAAACAATAGTTATCTTCAAAAACTTTTATCATACAAATGATTTAACTAAAAAACTACAAAATATTTCTAATTAAATCCTATAAAATTTCCAAGAAAATATCCCACTACTTTATTGAGAAATTTATAAGATTATTTTTTTTATCCTATATTTTTTTCTTAATTTTGTAGTAAATATTTAATATAAACCATAGTATATATTCATTGGAATCATTAGCTACATTCTAAGTAATTTCAATTGAAGTTAGAGTCTTCTTTTTTAACTATTGTCATATTCACATTGGAAATCTGCATAATCTTTTTTTTAGGAAATAATAGATTCTTAATGTCCGGCGTATTTAACTAGATAATAATTAAATACTACAGTAAAATATAGAATAATAGTCTTCCCACAGAACTATTAATTAATGATTTTTACTGATACATTTAGTTTCTATTGTTGTCTTTCCCCAGTTTATTTTTTATTATGATTTCATTATGTGATAATTTTCTAAACTTCAGATTATCTCTGATCTATTTTGAATTAAATTTTATTAAAACATATCTTCCTTAATTGGATATGTGGTATGGTTTAAATTTTTGTATAGATTTTTAAGTTTTTTGTTAATTAGTCCTCGTAGTTGCATCATAATCTACATCTGTTGTGATGTATACTGGTTGTGTCCCGTAATTTGTAGCAACAGTTGAGTATCTTTTAATTTTTTTAGATTTGTCTCTTTGTTCCATAGCTTTACCATAGCTAAATATTGCTACAAAAAATAGTAGGAAATAAACAAAAGAAAAAATCTTTTTAGATATTTTTCTAGATATGATGTTTTTATTTCTCATTTTTGATCAATTCCATAATTGTTTATTTTTTTTTAAATAATTTTAAAGAAAATCTTTATTTTCTACTATTTTCCTCTAATTGATAGTTTATATTATGTTCTATATATAGCTTAGCTAGTAAATTATCATAATATTTAAATAGGATGCTGTACAGTTTCTAAAAATTAATTTATTGAAAAAAAATAAAATAAAGGGTTAGGAGGTTAGGATTTTAAAAATACTTCGTATTTATACTTACTTACTTATTTAGTTAATTTTAAGTTGAATATCACTTTGCATCAAATTATAGAGACTATTTTCACCAGTTTTAACAGTTATCATATAATTTCCAACTTTTAAGTTCTCAGTATTAAGCTGTATATTAACTAAACCATCAACAACAATAGTATTTTCAACAGTCTTATTGTTAATTTTAATTGCACATTTAATACTTCCCTTAATTACACCACCATTAACATCATAAATTCTCATTTTAAGAGTTGTATTATGATTTTTTGGTGTATTAATAAGAGTAGTTGTTAGCTTTGCAACATTAGATCTTAATATTTCAACAACTTTTGTAGCATCAGTCTGGATATATCCACTATTTCGATAAGCTGCAGTTATTGTGTAATTTCCACAACCAATAGATTCAGGTAGCCTATACATTACATATGCAAGACCACCAGATACATTAGCACATATCTCATTACCACTAACATCTTTTAGTGTTTTATTATTAATTTTAAATATTACAACACCATCATCTATATTTACACCATTTATATCTGTTATCTTAGCTGTTATTGGAAGTATGCTTGTTGTTGTAGTTGTATTTGTTGTGCTGATTTTAATATTTACATCACGATCTTTAACAATTAAATTTACATCATAGCTTCCCATATTATAGAGACTATTTTCACCTACCTTAACTGTTATTGTGTAGTTTCCAGATTTTAGTGTATCAGTATTTAGAGTTGTGTTAATTATTCCATCAACTGCTGTTGTATGTATAAGTGTTTTACTATTAAGTTTTATTGCAACTTTCATATTTCCAACAAGTTTTTTGCCCATCATATCATTAAGTTGAATATTTAGTGTTGTATTTTCTTTTGTTTTAATTTCAATTGTGTCAATGTTAATATCTGCAATGCTACGTTTATATATATTAAATGAGGAATTTACTCTCATCTGGTTGTAGTATTTATTTGTATAGATAACTGTTAGTACATATTTGCCTCCACCAATATGTGATGGTAGTATGTAGTTAAGTTGTGCCATTGAATCTGTTGGTATGACCTTTATTGTCTTATTAGTATCATCTTTTAGTGTACATCCATTGATTTTAAAGATTACATATCCATCATTTATAATACGTCCATCTTTGGTGTCATTTAATGTTATGTTTACATCCAAGCTATCCATTACATATGGATTATTTGGCATAACTATGATATCCACGTCACGATTGGTGATGTTAAGCTTTGAATCTACTACTAGTTTGTCATATATTCCATTTTTATGTATGAGTAGTGTAATGTTATATTGACCAGATAGTAGTGTATCTGTGGCAACTGTAATGTTTAAAACACCACCACTAATTGTAGTATTAAATACTTTAATGTTATTAATTAATACATCAACACTGTTTTCACCAATTAGTGTCTGTCCATATTCATCATAAAGTTGTGTATTTATTGTCATATTTTGTAGTGTTTTAATCTCTGTTGTATCAAGTGTTATATTTCGAATACCTCGTGGGAGTACATCAACAGATTTACTTTCTATTTTTGTGTTATAGTATTCATTTCTAAATTCAACACTTAATGTGTATCTGCCCTCTTTCATATTAGCTGGTAGTGTATAGTTAAGTTTTATATTTGAATTATTAACTACTACAGTTGCAATTATGGTTTCATTAATACTATCACCATTTATCTTAAATACAGCTTCACCTGTATTTATTGGTGTATTATCAAGATTTAGAATTGTTGTATTTATCTCTAGTATATCCATTGTTTTTGGAGTGTTTGTATCAATTGTAATTATTGCTGTTTTATTTTCAATTACTAGTTTTTGATTTATTGTCTTTGCATTATATAGTCCACTTTGTGCAACTTCATATCGTATATTATAAACTCCACCATGTAGTGTATCTGTTGGTATTATTCTGTTAAGTTCACCATTATTTACTGCTATATCACGGATATAGGTGTCATTTATGTATACTTTTATCTGAGTTAATCCTATGAGATTTTCTCCATGTTCATCTGTTAGTTGTTCATTGATTTGTAGGTTATTTTGTGTTTTAATTGTTCTTTCTGGTAGTGTATCCTCTTTTATATTTGATCGTATTACACTAAATTCTCTCCACTGGCTCTGATTTTCATAGTATTGTGCACTAAATTGTGCAACTATCATGTAATCTTCAGCTATAATTTCAGGTGGAAGCTTGTAGTTTAGGTGTGCATATCCTCCTGTAACATTACTTCGTCCAACTTCTATGTTGTTAATTTTAAATACTACAACTCCACTATTTATGAGTGTTTTATCTTCTCTTATTATTATTGCATCAACTTGTAGTGTTTGTAGTGTTTTTGGAGTGTTTGTTGTAAGTGTAATATTTACAATGTGATTTATAACTACTAGTTTTGATGTGAAAGTCTTTGTATTATAATATCCATTTTCACCAAGTACATATCGTATTGTGTAGTTTCCCTCATCTAGTGTGTCAGTTTTAAGGTCGACATTTAAATTACCATTATTTACTACTACATCTTTGATGTATACATCATCTATGTATATTTTAGCATTTATTCTACCTACTAGTTGATCTGCTGCTTCATCTTTTAGAATCTTACTTATTGTTATGTTAGTTAGTGTTTTAGTTGTAATATCAGGGATAACTGGGTCAACTATATTGTTACGTTTTACATCTACATTTACATCTGCTTTTGCACTATTATAGTATGGACTGCTAAATTCACAGCTAAGTGGATATGAGCCATAGACATACTTCATTGGCAGCTGGAAATATAAGTGTATCATTCCATTTGCTAAGTTTACTGTTGTTATTATATTTCCATCTAATTTAATTGTTATAACACCATTTTTTACGAGATTGTTATCTGAATCTTTCACTGTTACATTTACATTTAATATTTTTGTAGCATTTGGTGTGTTTGTTGTAATATTAACTGTTGCATTACGATTTACTATATTAAATTCTACACTACTATTTGCACCATTATATGCACTACTTTGTGGTGCCTCTATTGTTATTTTATATCTACCTTGAGGATAGCTATTCATAACAACTGCTATGTTAATTTTACCATCAACAATATTGGTAGTTGAATATACTTTATCATTAATTTTAATTGTTATAGGAATTACTCCATGAACATCTTCACCTGTTGATGTTTTAATTGTTCCTATAATATTTACATTTTCTAGTGTTTTAATATCATCCACAGGATTTAGTGTTATGTTAATGTCACGTCTTTTAACATCAAATATTATCACTGCATTGTTTGATGATGTGGGATATACTACATTTACTCTCTTAATTCCACTACTTGTAAAGTTATATATGACTTTTATGATGCTATTTGTAGTATTTTTATTTACAACAATACTTTTACCATCAACAGTAAATATTACATCCTCATCAGCTGGAAGATTTGTTGCAATAAGTGGTGATATGAAGTCAGTATTGTCATAGACGTATGTTTCAAATGTATTGTTTACAACTGTATTTGTCATTGAAATATTTTGAGTTGTATAAATTGATGCACCATTTACATCATAGTTATCATTTAGTGTTAGTTTTGCAATATCTAGCTTGTCATCATTGTATATTATTGCACCATTTTGTGTTGCTGTGTTTGCTATAAATGTTGAATTTGAGATATAAAATGTTCCATTACAATTAGAGTTTGCACCACCATTTACTGCACTGTTTTGTTTAAATATTGAATCTTTGATCTCAATTGTTCCATTACGGTTAGTGTTTGCTCCTCCCTGTGTTGCACTGTTGTTTGTGAAGTTTGAATTGTAGATGTTCATGTTACCATTTAGGTTGTAGTTTGCTCCACCATTTACAGCATTATTTGCTGTGAAGTTTGAATCATAGATTGTGAAGTTTCCACTATTTGAGTTTGCTCCTCCACCATTTTGACTTCCTGTAATAGAATTTGCTGTGAAATTTGAATTTTGAATTACCACATTTCCACTACTTGCTATTACTCCACCACTGGTTCTTGCAATATTTTCCTCAAATGATGAATTTTGAATATCTAAATTTCCTGTATTATATATAACACCACCATTATTTGATGCTGAATTATCTTTAAATGTAGAGTTAGTAATAGTCATATGTCCTGTGTTATATGCTACTCCACCATTTCCTCCACCACCAAAGAGCCATCCAACGTATGCTGTATTTCCTGTAAAGTTAGAATTTCTAATATTTACAGTTCCATCATTATACATTACAGCTCCCTGTGATGCTGTAATTATACCAACATCTGTCATACAATCCTTAACTGTTATATTTTCAAGGTTAAGTGTATAACCATTATTTATTCTTATAAATCTATTGTTATATCCACCACTAATTATGTGATTGTTTCCATTTATTGTAAGTATCCTTGTTTTATCTGAATTTCCCCATGTAATAAGACGTGTTATATTATAATCTCCATCATTTAAGTTAATGATTTCCTCATAATCTGCATCTGGATTATTTTTAATGTCCTCTATTGTATTATATAGTTCATTATAGCTACTTACAGTGTATGATGCTTTTTTAATATCTTTTGTTGAATTTAAGGTTTTTGTATCTACAGAATTTGTTTCATTACCACTTGTTTCTAATTTTTGCTCACTGTTTGTATTTATTGTATCTGTAGTTTTTACTTTTTTATCAGCCTTATTTTCCCTTATTTGTTTTATATCAGGCAGTTCTTCTACATTATCATTATTATCTAATCTATTGTGTATTTGATCTGTCTTTTCATATATCTGAGTATGCTGCCCCCCCCTGGATCCATCCTTTTATCTGGATCAGTTGCACATGCTGTACTTAGAATTGTTATGAAAAATAATAGAATAATGATAAAAGAAAAAATTGACCTGTATTTTTTTAGGTTGTATTTTTTCATTTTAATCAACTTAAATAATTTTATTAAAAAGAAAATCTTATTCATATTATTTTCTCTTTGACAGTAATTGATTTAGAGATTCTATTATATAATAAATACTTTTTAATAACACTACAGGAGGGCTTTATTTTTTGATTTTAGGGCTATTTGGCTGTTTAAGAGGGTTTATTTTTATGTTAGTTTTCATAATTACTACATAAATTATTAAAATAAGATGAAATATGAATATATTAAACAATCCAGTAAAAAAAGTGGATATTTTTTAAACAATATTGAAAAATAAGTGCTATAAAATCATAATTCCCCTAACTAGTATATGGAATATTTTTAATAATTTTAAACAATCTCTAATTCATGTAATAAAAATAAATTTGTATTAAAACTAGAAAATACTAATAAATAATACTCTATTTATTTTTAAAAAAATAGTGAAAAGTTTTTTATACTATAAGCTACAGTTTGCATAAATTAATTAGGAAAATATTAAATTATTTACATAGTTTCTATAGTAAAAATTATTTGTTTAAATTTATTAAAACATATAAATTTGTAATAAAAATTTATGTAAAAAAAAGATAGATTGGAGGTTAAATACTAGGGGTGGGAAGTCTTTAGAGGTGTTGTTTAATTTTTTCATCAATAATATCAACTATTATATCATCAGCACCAAGTGGTTTTGTAAATACAACTTCACCTGTAAAATCAATTGTATCTCTTTGTTTATTTGGTATTGTGTAGTTTTCAACTTCTTCTGCTTCAAGACCAAGTGCTAGTGGAATGTCAATTTTTGTATGAACACCTTCGGCAAGGAATATTGGTACTGCAATAATTTTTTTAATATTTTCTGAAAACTTAGCAGCTGCCTGTGGTATTGATGGTTCACTTAGTTGCATAAATCCTGTTTGTATTTCATAATCATCAGAATTTGTGATAAATTTATTTGCAATTGATTCAACTACCATATTGTTATATTCAAGTGTACTTCCATGTCCAATAAGTAATATTCCTGTATTTTCTGTGTTTGCTTGTGGATCTTTTTCTAGTTCTGTGTTAATTCTTTGTGCTATTATTTCAACAATTTTATCATCATCACCTATTGGTTTAAGATACACTATTTCTCCATCAAAATCTACTGGTTCAGATTTAGCTTCACGTCCATGATGATGGTGGTGGTGATGTCCGTGTTCATGGTCGTGGTGATGGTGGTGGAGGTGTCCATGGTTTTCTATTTCTTCAAGTTCTTTTGTTTTAATTCCTAGTATTGTTGGTATATCTACTCTTGTATGCATTCCATTTGCAAGAAATACTGGATTTACTATGATTTTATTTACACCTTTTTCTTTTAGTTTGTTAAATGCTGTTGGTATGTTTGGTTCTACTAGTTCCATAAATCCTATGTCTATGTTGTAGTCTGGGTAACGTTCTTGGTATTTTGCTGCTACTTGTGTTACTACTTCTTTGTTGTATGGAAGACGACTTCCATGTCCTATAAATAATATTCCTGTATCTTCTGCTGTCATAATAATCATTTCATTATATTTTTTTTGTTATTACATTTTTATTTAAATTAAATAAATAGTATTACTTTCAGTATATATTTTTAATACAAGTGTTATTGTTTCATACTTTTATATTTTAAAATTATTAAAGTTATTTAATACAAAAACCCCAAATTTCAATAGTTTTTTAATACAACTAAGAAAAAAATAATAAACTAAAAAACAACTAAAATAAAAACATAATACTTGGAGGAATGTTAAAAGTGGATAAAATAATAGAATATAAAATAACAGATGAACTATGCCCTGAAATATCAGTGGTTGTAAAAATAACAACAATAGGATTTCCAGTAGATGAAAAACTAGAATATGGATGTGATGGAATATTCTATGATGACATCACAAAAGTTCCAAAAGATGCATTTGATGGTGATATATGGGATGGCTTTACATCAAGACTACTACCATTTCTTGATGATGCAAACCTACGTATAATACTTGACATCATGCAATTAAATGACACATACATGTGTGATAAATACAAACTAATAGTTGATGTAATAAGTGCACAAATAGAAATGTAGATAATACACATCTACTACTTCTTTTTATATAAACACCATATAAAATATAAACTTTATAATAATAAAACTATTTTTTTATAAATTTTTTATTAATTACTATTAAATAATAAAAATAATATAATTATTTAATAAAAATAATTCAATGTAATATAATATTTTTTAGAAGTTATGAAAATAAAAGATAACACAAAAGGCTACATAACACCAGCCTTAATATTAATTCTAATAATACCACTTATAATCCTACTAATGCACATAACAGATACAACAGATGATGGATACATAAACACACAAAAGTATGTAAAATCAGATAAACTAACAAAAATAACACAAAACTACAAACAAAACATGCAAACTGACATAAAACAAGCAATATCTGAGGTATCAGGAAATTTAACACTAAATATGACACCACTTGCTAATGCTCAAAAGACATTAAAAGATGTTCTGCAGCAGAAGATGAACTATAAAATGCAACAATATGAAAAAACACATAACATCAACATAACATGCAATATAGTTGATGTAAAACCATCAGATGATCCATTTAAAATAAAAGTAATCTATAATATCTGCTCAAAAGTTGACATGGACATGATAAATCAGACAAATACAATAGAAATACCAATAGAATCAGATGATAAAACAATTATCTATGATCCACTACTACTTTTCCAATTTAACACAAAAAATGATACAAATAACACACTACTATATCAAGACACATCCATTGCAAGTGTATATGCTGGTGCAACTTCAGGATATATTATACAAAAATGTCCATATGAAAACTACAACACACATGGCACATCAAATATAACATTTAATAATTGCCTACTAAATCACTACTACCACAGAAGTCATGATGGAGTATGTTTTATATGCAGACTAGAAAATAAGACCAAATGTTCACATATGGGAATTGAAACATTTATAATACCAGTAGTTGTAGAAAATACATCAATTGTATCAGTAGATCATGTATTATTTAATGAAAAATACAATGGAAACAGATATGACATAACAAATTCCACCTTTCTCTACCTGGATGGTGGACATAAAATAAAATATGGATTATGAAAATAGACACTAAAGCACAACTAATAATAGCAGATCTGGTAGTTTACATAATAGTTTTCATGATAATAATTGCAATTATCACAACACTAACCATAGCACTTGATAGGAAAGAATCTGAGATAATAAACAATCAGGAATATGACATGATTGCACAAAATACAATAAATGCACTCATAAAATCAACAGGAACACCCACAAACTGGGATAAAACACCCACATCTAACATTAAAATGATAGGACTAAGAAGTAATGAAACAACAAACATGATAAGCTATATGAAGCTAGTGAAATTAAAACAAAATCCACAACTAATGAATAAACTACTAGATTATAATATTGCATATGAACTAACACTGAAAGATGTACAAAATCCACAAAATACTGAAATAATAATAAAATCACACCACAACCAAAACAATAAAAACATCTACACAAAAGATGCAATAGTCAAACTTGATTATGGATATAACATAACACAAATAAAAACACAAACCAATATAATCTGTCCAATGAATCATACACAAAACTATGAATGCATGCCAATTACAGTTGAAAATAGCACACTAAGGGATGGATCCTACTACTTATTATCAAATTGTTCAAATAATTACTATATTATTGAAAATTCACACAATGAGAACACTACTGGACATATGGTGAATGATACAATTAATCAAAAAATAGCATCTTTAATGAACAATGTAAATGAAACATTATATTTTCATGTAAATTCAGGTGGTGGTGATGTATACTTAATCTATGATGTAAATAATATTAAGCCAAATTATGAAAATATTACAACTAAAACACATATATTAACGCTTAAAATCTATTAATAATTCAAATTTAATTAAATTAAGTAAATTTAAGATCTAATTTAAGTAATTTTAAGATTTAAAGTATAATAATCGATTATTTTATATAGTAATGCTTTCTATAATCACTAAATACAAAACAAGTCTAAAACTTGATGAGGCGTTATGAAAAACATAATAGATGAAAACATAAACAAACAACTATATGACATAAACATAGAAAAAGAAATAAAAAAAGCAGTACTATTAATTTTAGGATTATTCCTCATATCCTATGCAATAGCACTATCAATACGATGTAATCTTGGAACAACAGCAATATCCACAATACCGTATGAACTATCATTTATAGTACCAATCTCAGTTGGAAGCCTAACAATAATCTTCCAAACATCACTACTAATAATGCAAAGATTACTTCTAAAATCATCATTTCCAAAAGTACAATACCTACAATTTGTAGTAGCACTAATATTTGGAAACTTTATAAACTTTTCACTAACACTAACAGCAGCCGACATACCACACACACCACTCCAGAAATGGATACTATGCATTATATCATGCTTTATAATGGCATTAGGACTACTAGTTGAAATCAACTCAAAATCCATCATACTACCTGCTGACGGCCTAATAATAGCATTAAGCCATATAAAAGATAAAGAATTTGGAAAAATAAAAACAAAATTTGATGTAATATGTGTACTAATTGCAGCAAGCCTATCAATAATATGTTTTGGAAGTCTGAAATCAGTAGGACTTGGAACCATCTTTGCTGCAGTAGTAGTGGGATATATTATGAGATTCTATAGAAAAATCATAAAAACATCACTAAACTACATAAACAAACACGACCATGAAATACACATACAACACCACAAACACCACATAAAAATAGGAGGAAATAATGAATAAATAAATCTTAAACCCACAAAATAATCTTAAAAACTATCAATAAAAACCCCTCACCACCAATCACTGTTTTTTCTTCTTTTTATTCTTTTTTAAATATTATGAAAGACAAATATAATAATTGATGATCAAATGATAAACGATAATACAAAACAAATAATAAAAAACTATACAACCCTACTTATAGGATTATTTATAATGGCATTTGGTGTTAGTTTATCTGTAAGATGTGATCTTGGAACAACACCTATATCATCAATACCATATGTATTGTCATTTCAATACCCACTATCACTAGGAACAATAACAATAATATTTAATGTCCTACTGATACTTATTCAGATTCTGATTTTAAGGTCAAAATTTCCAAGAATACAAATATTTCAGATAATAACAACCACAATATTTGGATACTTCATAGACTTTGCACAAACACAAACAGCATTCATAATGCCACACAATCTATTTGAACAATCAATAGTATGCATACTTGGATGTATTGTAATAGCATTAGGAGTATTTTTTGAAGTAAATTCAAAAGCAGTAGTACTACCTGGTGAAGGAGTATCACTAGCAGTGTGCAGTGTAACTGACATTCCATTTCCAAAGATGAAAATAATATTTGACACATCAAATGTAGTAATAGCATTAATACTTTCATTCATATTCTTTGGAGGACTTAAAGCTGTAGGAATAGGAACAATCTTTGCAGGAATAGTAGTAGGATACATTGTACGAATATATAAAAAACTAGCCGTCAAAATCCTAACAAAAGCAGGATATGATGTTGGAAACAAACAATAAGTTACACTTGAAATTAACCTCTAACATCAACCCTCCTTTTTTCATAGAAAAAATAACAAACTCTTTTTTTTAGAAAATAATTTTAAAAATTATCCAAATAAAAAACTATACCTTTAATCAAAAGGATAATAAAAAAAATACATATAAAACAATAAAAAGCCCTGATATTAAATTATCATCTTTAAATATAAAATTAAATAAATATAATAACTAATCTAATAACAAAAAAATAACCAAGGTGACAAAGATGAAATGTCCAGTATGTGATCATGAAAATCAGTTGAATCTTGACAAATGTGATGGTTTAAAACTACAAAAATGTGAAAAATGTGGAACACCACTACAGGCAAAATCAAATTCAACACCAGAAAATGTGGAAAATCCACCACAAAAAGTAGAAGAAAAACAAACAAAAGATGTAAAAGAAGAAAAAGCAGAACCA
>NZ_JALEKL010000008.1 GCF_022768985.1 Methanosphaera sp.
AAGTCTGCTATTTTTCTTTGTTCATTAAGGGAAGGAGTTGGTATTTGTTGTGATAGTAAATTTTCAAATGATATTCTTAAGCGTATTTCCAGTATTCCATTTGCATATCGTCTTAATTGTTTTTGAAATGATTCTGTTTGAAAAATATAATTGATAAATCTTAAATCATTTTCTTCATTTGATTTAAACACATAATAGGCAGGACTTACACATCCATTATAATTAGATATTCCAACAGAACCTATTATTACATTCATACTATTTGCAATTATTGTATCTTTATAGGCTATTTTATATTGTGTTAAATCCTCTTTTGATTTATTCCCCTGATTTCCTTTATTTTCATAAGGAATAACACCTTTATCTTTTGTTAAAGATAAAACATTAGTCATTTTAACTGGATTATTTTTTTCATTAATTTCAATAATACATCTTTTTAACTTCTTAATATTCCAATCAATAGGTATTTTACCAATCCATTCAATACCACTATCTTTCATACTCTGATTTGATACTGATTGCTCTTTCATATATTTATCAAGTGTATTCATACAAACATCCTCTGCATTAATCCTTTTTTCATCTGTTTCATATCTTCTAATTTATTTTGATTTAATTGAATTTGTTGATCTATTTTCTTGAAGAATTCACCTATTTGTTGTTGTTCAGGTAGTGATGGTATATTTAAATTAATTCCCATCATTACTTCTGCATTAAGTTTACTTCTTCCTCCACCTACTAAATATGGTCTTATTTCTGCTTGATTAATACAAAATGATAAAAAGTTAGTATTACATATTTCTGATTTTCCTTGTAATACATGTGCATGATTATTAACCCAAATTTTACCTTTAACATATTGAACTGGGTAATTTATAAGATCACTAGCTCCATCTTCTGCAACTAAAACAAATTCTCCATCATGAGTAAATCCTTCAACATGATCTTGAATACCATTAGCACCATAATAAGGAGTAGAACCTGAAATACGAAGATTAGCAGTAATAGGTACTCGTTGTTTATCAAAATTATTAGCAATATCTTTAATTTTATATTTCTGCCATTCTTCTGTGTATTCTGGATATCTTATTTCTGGTGTTTTTCCCTGTTTTTGTATTGGTTCATCTATATGTTCTACTTGTTTTTCGCCTATTTCACTTGTTTTGATGTATCCATCTAGTGTGTTATTTTTCATTACCATCTTGTTCCCTTAAGTTTTCTTATTATTTATTTATATTTTTATTGCTATTTAGATATTTAGAATTAAATTTTGTGTTATTATTTTCTTAATTTTTTATGATTTTTGGGGGTATTTTTTCTAATTTTCCACATAATACCTACTTATAACCTATTTCTTCTGCTTATTTTTCATTTTTTTGTAATTTTTTGTTCATATTTTTTCTTATTTTCTTGTTTTTCTTTTTGATGGTTTTGTTTTTCCTATTTATTATGGGTTTATTATATGTATTTAGTTTTAATATTAACTAACTATAATGTAGTGTTTTTTCACACTTATTAATGGAAAATGGAGGTTTATAGTTTTATGCGTAAGTTTATTTGGATTTTTACGCTTATTTGTCTTGTGTCGTTGTCGTGTCTTTATGCAGCTGATAATAATATAACAAATGAGAGCATTACAAACGGTAATAATGATAATATTGTAGTTAATAGTTTTGATGAATTATGTGATAGTGTTAATGATGTTAAAGGTAACACTCAAGTTCACAGATCTTATAAATTAGATTCTGGATGTTATAATATCTCAAATAGTACTATTAATTGTAGTGGTGGTGTTAATTATTCATTTGATGGTAATGGTCAAAATATAACAGGTACTGGTAATAATTCCAGGTTTTTATATGTTGATGAAAACTCATGTGTTAATATTTCAGGTATTAATCTAGTAAATTCTACATCTCGTGGTGGTCTTATCATAAATTATGGTAGTTTATGTATCTGTAATTCATCTTTTATTAATAACTCAGCTATTGTAGAGGACTCTTATGCTGATGGTTTTATTGTTGAGGGTTGTGGTGGTGTTATTATTAATTATGGTAATGTTACAATTATTAATTGTAATTTCACAGATAACACGGCAGCTTCATCTGGTGGAGTACTCTATAATCATTATGATTCACATGCTACTATCACAAATTCATACTTCACATCTAATATGGCATATGGTGATGGTGGTGTTTGTTCAAATTATGGTACCTTGAATGTTTCAAATTCATCTTTTAGATCTAATTGTGCTTGTGTGTATGATGATCCTGTTGATATTTATGCAGGTTATGGTGGTGTTTTTAGTAGTTATGACACATTAGATATAAACAGTTGTAATTTCTCAGATAATAGTGCTGCTTATTGTGGTGGTAGTATTTATAATAGTTATGGTAGTTTAATTGTTAATAATTCAAATATCATAAGTTCTCATGCTGAGGATGGTGGTGCTATTTATAATGAGGATGTATTTGAGATATATAACTCAATTATAGAAAATAGTAATGCATACTATTATAGATATTATAATGGTTTTGGTGGTGCAATTTATAATAATTATGGATTTATAACATCATCTAATACAATATACATACAATGTAGTGCTCTTTGTGGTGGAGTAGTCTATAATCGTAATGGACACCTTGATATTAATGGTTGTAGTTTTAGTAGTAACATTGCATATGAATATAACAGTAGTGATGTTATATCAGATCTTGGTGGTGTTATCTTTAATAATGATGCAACATGTAATATTACAACATCAAATTTCACAGATAATAATGCAACACTAGGTGCAATATTATATAGCATATATTCATCAAGTATAATATCTATAGATAACTCAAATATTACAGATAATACAAATACACCATTTTATATTGAAGAATGTGGAGAATTTAATCTAACAAACACCACCATAAAATATACAATAATAACAAATCAAACAGACATAACACTAACAGCCCCTATAATTATAAATGACTCCTACATGACATACTACAGGGGTGAAAGTACAGATAACACCACATGTGTATTATTTAATATAGCAAATGATACAATTACCACATACTACACACCAGATATGATGGCAAAATGCAACTATACATTCACACAACATGGACACATACCTGTTGATATAAAATATGCTGGATATGAACATAACAATAATACAATAACAATAGATGTATATATAAAACCAAACACAAAACTAGGCACAAATACAACAGAAGGACCAGCAATATATACAGTAGATGTAAATACACCACAATACATGGACATACTAGATGTAGAAACAATACACAACACAGATCAGGGATATGTAATCTATAAAATAGGTGGATGCACACTAAAAGATGAAAATGGAAACACAATAAAAACAAAGCCCACAAATACAATAGCACAACTAAAATACAAACTACCAGAGAACCTAAAGCCAGGCAAATACACACTAAACATAATACACATACTCAGTGATAATAAAAGACATACAAAAAACATAGAATTTAAC
Organism: Methanosphaera sp.; assembly: GCF_022768985.1. Taxonomy (NCBI): domain Archaea; kingdom Methanobacteriati; phylum Methanobacteriota; class Methanobacteria; order Methanobacteriales; family Methanobacteriaceae; genus Methanosphaera; species Methanosphaera sp. Next base: position 3,509 of record NZ_JALEKL010000008.1, read on the forward strand.
ATAACAAAAGCACAAATAAAAGATGACATGGACAATAACATAACAATAAAACACCAACAAAACCTAACACTAAACTATACACTACATGATACAAACAACAACCAAATAACAGGAACAACCAAGATAGTAATAAAAATAAACAACAAAACAATAACACAAACAAACACAACACTAAACATACAACTAAGAAATGCAACAATAACAATAAACACACAAACTAGTGTATATTCAAAACAGCCACTTGATGTAAATATAACAATAGTTGAAGATATGAAACCTGTAAATGGTGGATATGTAATCTTTAAAATCAATGGATGTACAATAAAAGATGCAAATGGAAAAACAATAAAATATGCTGTAGTAAATGGATGTGTTAATGCACAACTAAATACAACCAAAAAAGTAGGAGCAGGTAATATAACAGTAATATATTCAAATGACAAACTCTACAATAAAACAACTACAACAGAAAATATTACAGTAAATAAAACACCAATCATAATACCAGAAATACCAGAAATTACAATAAAACGTGGAGAAAATATGACACTAAACTTCACAATATATGACATCTACAACAATACCATTGATGGAAACACAAAAGTTACAATAAAAATCAACGGAAAAACACAACTTGACAAAGCAAAAGTAAATGGTGGAGTAGTAAATCTATCTGTTAACACACAAGATATGACAACAGGAATCTACAAAGTTGAAGTAATTATACAAAACAGTCAATATGAAACAATAAAAACAAACACAACACTACACATAACACTAAAAACAGCAATTGTAACAATAGATGTAAAACCAACAGAAGTATATACAAAAGATCCAGTAGATATAAATATAACAGTATTTGATGGTGTTGAACCTGTAAGTGATGGACAAATAATACTTAAAATCAATGGAAATACACTAAAAGATAATGATGGTAATACAATAAAATACAATCTAACAGATGGATGCTTAAATACAACACTTGATGTGATAAAACCTGCAGGAAATGTTAATATCACAGCAATATATACAAATGATAAAACATACCAGAAAGCAGAAGCAACACAAAACATTACAGTAAATAAAACACCAATAAAAACATCAACAATTGCTGAAATAGAAACACAACTTGGCAGCAATACAACGCTAAACTTTAAAGTATTTGACATCTACAACAATCCTGTTGAAGGTAACAGTAAAGTTGTAATAAAAATTAACAATAAAACACAACTTACAACAACAATAACAGATGGTATAGCAAATATAACCATAAATACACAAGATATGAAATGTGGAAATTATACAATGGATGTATTAATATCTGAAAATAATATTTATGCACAGAAAAATTGTAAAATTCCACTTGAAATAATATAACCACCCCCCCTCACTTTTTATTTTTTTTTTATTGAGAAATTATTTTTTAATATAAATTATCATACACCCCCTTTTTTTTTAATATGAAATTTAATAGCTTTAAATTTTATTATCTCGCCTATTTCATATAGTATATGGTAATTAGAATGATTAAATAGTGTTTTTTATTTAGTATAAATTTGTTTATGATACGAAAAAAGTTGTATTTAATCGAGTAGATTTTTAAAAGTTAAGTTTATATAGTTTAAAATTAAGATATATTAATTGTATATTTTTAAAATATACTTAAAGAACTTTTTAAAACTTTAAAGCCCTTTTTAAATGTTTATTTATGTTCTAATTAAAATGATTATTTTTTTTGGTAGATAATCATTTTTATTTATAAAAAGATAAAAAAAAATTTTGTTTAATTCATTTCATAATTAAACACACCTTTTTTAATGTGAATTACCTTCTTTAGATATAAAATTTTTTCATATCTGATTTGTTAAATTTTATATCTTTAAGGTGTCACATTTTTTATATACACATAAATTTTAAGTTATATGTGCTTTTCTTATTTTTTAGACCTTTTTTTTAATATAATAATACCTATTTTTATTTTAATCTACTATTTTGGAGTTTTTAGTTGGTATTTTTTTTGATTTTGATTTATATGAATGTATTTAAAAATATAATATTAACTATTTAAATTTATTTACTTTTTTTTAAAGTCTTATTTTATAGTTTTATCACTTATTTTTTTATTATTTATTATTTTAATTCTTATTTTATTGTTATTTCATGTATTAATTGTATATTATGGAGGAGGTGATTAAAGATAGGTTCAAGGCATGTTTTATATCCTAAATGGTGCGTTTTAATTTGTGATTATTTTTATATATTTTATTAGTTAAATATAATACATAGCTACTCAATTAATTTTAAATATTAATTTATATTATTTGAATAGTTGAAACTTAAATATATCAAATTTTAAAAAAAAATAAAAGAAATATTTAAGTTTCTATTTAATTTAATAAACAAATAAGGAGAAGTTCTTTTTTATGAATAAAAATATTAAGTTTTTATTTATAGGTGTTATGATACTCCTACTTGTATGTATGGGATCTGCAGCAGCAGTAGATGATAGTGGCAACACTACAGTTCATGCTACAGATTCAATTAAAACAACACACAATGTAGATGATACAACACTAGATGATGATATAAAATCAACACCTAAAAATATAAACAAACAAACAAAAAAGGCAGTTGAAACAACACAAACAGCAACAGACTATGAATCACTAAAAAATGCATAGAACAACATCCAAGCAGATGGTGATAATACAACACAATACACAATCAACCTAAAAAATGGAAAATATGACTTTACACAAGAGCTAACATCAACAACTACAACAAATTCAAAATACATCACAATAAATGGAGAAGATACAGACAACACAATATTTGATGCAGCAAACAAGACAAGATTCTTCACATTTAATGCAACAAACCAAGTAATAAAACTAAACAACATCACATTTACAAATGGATTCAATGTAAAAAGAGGTGGTGCAATATATAATCAAGCTGATTTAAGCATAGAAAATTGTAAATTTACCAATAACTCAATATATGCTACAGGAACCTCAGCACAAGGTGGAGTTATTTACACTATAGGTAATCTATCTGTAAATAATTCATCATTTACTGGAAATTTAATAAGTAATACAACTAAATATCCTAGTGCTCAAGGTGGATGTATTTATAAATTAACAAATGATAATACTATTAATATTAAATTTTCTACATTTAAAAATAATATGATTTCAACATCAATAACACGTTCCATTGATGGTGTTGCAATTTATGCTAGATCTTACACTCTTGGAAATAACTCAATTAGTAACTGTTATTTTAAAAATAACACAGCAACAAAATCAACTTCAACAGTATTTACTAATATAACAAATTTAAATCCAGTTGAAGATTCTGAAATGGTTACAAAATACTGTGTATTTGAAAATAATATAGGTAATCTTGGTGGATGTCGTGGATTAGACTATAATTATTATGCTGATGGATCTAATAAGACTAATCTTCTATTATTAATTAATAATAATGATGAAAATAGCCTTATAAATCAGAAAAATAGTGATGTTGAAGTTAAACTTGTATTAAATAAATTATACAGCTATGAAGATTTAAAAGATATAATTGGTATAAATTATGAACTTAACATAACTTCATCTAGTGACCTTATTAATACAACAGGTATGAAATTATCACCAGATAATAATTACAAAGTAAATATTGATATTTCAAAACTTCCAGCAAACCATGAAAATATAACACTCTTTGCAAATGGATTTAAAATATCAGAAATATTCTGGGATTATACAAATGTCCAATTAAATAATATAACAACAAAAGCAGGAAATACTATTGACCTAGTTGCTACATTTAAAACATCAGATAATAAAGAAATACCAAATGGAAAAGTAGCATTTAAAATAAATGATAAAACAATAGGACATAGTAAAATAGCTAATGGAGTTGCAAAACTCACATATACAATTCCTGATAATTTCACAGTAAAAGACTATAAAATAAGTGTAGTATATGGTGGAAATGATAAATTTATCCAGGCAAGAGAAGATGCAACATTATCACTCCTAAAATCTGCAACAAAAACAACAATATCAAATAAAATAGAAGATAACAAAATACAAATTAACATTAAAACAAACAATGAAGCAGACAAATCAGTAGTACGTGGAAAACTAACAGTGAAAATTAATGACAAAACCTACCAGAGAATCAATACAACAGGTGATGTAACAGTTAACTACACAATCGATGAAAAACTATATGGTAAAGATGTGAAAATAACAGCAATATACAGTGAAAATACCAACTACATGGCAAGTATAGATGAAGTAGTTGAAAAAATACCAGCAAAAACACCGAAAACAAGTAAAATGCCAAAAACAGATGTAACAATAAACAACTACTATGTAGATGCAGATACAGGATCTGATACAAATGATGGATCACAATCAAGTCCATTTAAAACAATAGCAAAAGCAATAAGTATGGTAAACATGACAAAAACACCATCAAACATCTATCTTAAAGGAGTATTTAAAGGAATGGGAAATACAAACCTTACCATACCAGGAGATCTTACAATTACATTCATAGGATTAGAAGATGCAGCAATAGATGGTGAAGTAAACTACACAATAAAAGAAAAACTAGATCTTGATGAATACTACTGGGGATCAAGTCGTATCTGGTGGCCATACCTTAATGGTACAGGAAACTGGGCAATGAACATAACACGTGGAAATGGACTAATTAAATTAGAAAACTTAACAATAAGAAACTGCTGGTCACCTGGTAGAAGTAGTATTAACTTATATAATACATCAACTGTTGATAACTATGGAAATCTTGAAGTTAACAATGTAAGTTTCATCTACAACCATGGTGGAGTAGGTGCAGGTATACGTAACAATAATGGTGCAACAGTAGTAGTTAATAACTCAATATTTGATTCAAACCGTAAATCATCATCAACAGGAAACTATGGTGCTGGTATATATAACAATGGAACAGCAACAATCATTAATTCAGTATTTAAAAACAACTATGCACGTTGGGGAACAGTGACAAACGATAAAAACATGACAATTATCAACTCAACAATACGTGATAATATTGGATATGATGGTGGAAGTACATATAAAACAGGTAGTGGAATAACAATAAATACAGCTTCAACTAACTTCTATGAAGGAGGAAATGTTGAAAATGTTACAACAGTAATAGATGGATGTACATTTACTAATAATGATCAACTAGACATATATGCTGATAAATCAAATAATATAATTAAAAACAATCTCTTTAATAAATCAAAAGGAATTGTAATACCACAACCATCAAGCACTACTGGAAATAATTATAACTTCACAATTACAAACAATACATTCCTCTCACCTATAGGATCATCACTCTATAATGCACTTTCAAGCAAAGATAACATAACATTTACAATAAGAGCATATGCACCATACAACTACATAATAGAAAACAACACAGTAACTGATCTTAAAGGAACAAATTCAAAAGCATTAGAAGTAAAATCAAACAATGCAATAATAAGAAACAACACATTTGACAGAATCATAGAAGTCAGCGGAAATAATAATACAATAACAAATAACAATATTACAACAACACAAGATATATATGCTATAAGTATATCCAGAACATCTAAAAACAACACAATAACAAACAACAATCTTCAAACAAAAACATACACAGGAAATGCAGCAATAAATGCAACATTCACATTAAATACTGTTGAAAACAACACACCTGTAACAAAATCCATAAAAATCGATGATGAAACATTTAATAAATACTTCAACAATGATGGAACACTACGTCCAATATTTAATGAAGTTCAACAAATAGAAATTGCAGGACCACTAAACAATCGTAACATTACAGTTGATCGTGAAATAAAAATAACACAAACAAATAAAAACATCTCAACAAACATAACAATAACAGTAACAAACACAGGAAAACTAACAATAAATAGCGTAATAATAGAAAATACTAACCAACAACCAGTTATTATAATAAACAGTGAAAATAACACAATTGAAAACTCAAACCTAAAAACAGACAACAACTACACAATTGTACTAAATTCAAAAAATAACACTATAACAAAAAATCAACTACTAGCAGATGTTCTTGTAGGAGATAACTCAGTCAAAGCAATTGAAGAAAACAATATCACATCAAACACACCAACATATACCAACTATGTAATATCTGAAGATACATACTCATTATACTTTAATAATGATGGAACAATGAAACCAATTGAAACAACAGGAGACATACACTTCCTAATAAAAGATATAATATCAAATAAAAACTTCATACTAAATAATAACAAAACAATAACAATAACAAACTACAAAAATTCACAACTAATCAACACAACAATAACAACAGTCGACTCAACAAAACTCAACCTAACAAATATAACAATAACAAACAACAACAGCAAACCAGCAGTAATAATCAACTCAGATGAAGCAAACATAACCTATAACAACATAACAGTACAAAATAATGCAATAGAAATAACAAACATATCAAAACTCATAATAGTAGGAAATAACATTAAATCAAACTACAACAAAAACACAACAACAATACTAATAAAAGATTCACAATTTACAAATGCAACAATAAAAGAAAATAATATAACAACACAAAATACACCAGAAATAACAGGAAATGATATTAAAGTAGTGTCAATTGGAATGTATAATACAACACCTATAAACATGACTTACAACAACATAACAACAAAACTCGATACAACAGCAAATATATCAGATAAAATATATGCAATAGAACTAATAAACCCAGAAATAAAAACTATTAACTCTAGACGTAGTTCTTCAACAAGTTATAATAATATAGAAGTTGTAGCTAAAAACTATGCATGTGCATTAAATATTAAAAATAATACTGCAACAGAATTTAATTCCAACAACATCACATTATCTGCAAAAAATACAGCAGCAATAATAATAAATTCATCAAAACAATTGAACCTTTCAAGTAATAATATAAAATCAGAAAATTCTGGTTCATCAAATATGGTGGAAATACAAGATTCTGAAAATATAATAATATGGACTATTCGAACAACAATAACAAACAATAACACAACAGTAATTTATATTAATAATTCAAAAAATTTAACTCTAATGAATAATAATATTAACTTAAATAGTATGGATTCATCAGCAATAAAACTTATTAATACAAACACAGTATTAGTTAATAATAGTTTTATAATAACAAAAAATACAAACAAATCACCAATAATACTTAATAATTCAACAAAAACCACACTTACAAACAATAGAATTATCACAACAAGTCCATATACAATAACAATAGATGAACAATCACAACAAAATAGAGCAGAAAACAATACATTATATGCAGATGAAAGACTAGGTGATGAATCAATAGAAAAATTAAATAATAATGTAATGATACGTCATAATAATCCTGTAGTTAAATCATACCTATATTTAAATGAAAAAACATACACTCAATTCTTTGATGAAAATGGAAATCTACGCAGTGAAATACCAGAAAATATAACAATACAACTAACAGGAAACTTAGAAGATAAAATACTAAACATAACAAAACCAATTAACATAATATCAGAACAAATAACACTTATAAACTCAACATTAATCATAGATCAACAAGCAAAATCATCAAATATAACAGGAATAAGATTTGAAGGAGAAAAAACAAAAATAATTATCAAAGCAGATAACTGTAACATAGAAATTCCAAATATTTCAATAGTAAATACTGAATCCTTAAACCTAACACCATTTACAGTAGAAGGAAACAACAATAACATTATAATAGATTCATACACAGCAACAAGCAATAAAGAATTAAATTCAAACATCACACTACTAAAAATAGAAGGAAACAATAATACAATACTTGGAGAACCTACAAAATCCATTGCAAGTTATTATACTATAAGTAACTTTAATGATGTAATTGGAATTTTATTTAACAATGCAGATAAAAACATACTAAGATATGAATCAATTACAATTTCAAATTCAAATAATGCAAATGGAATCTACCTTAATAATTCAAAACAAAATCTTATTCAAACAAATCTAAATGGCGGTACTCTTAAAATAAATAATGCTCTTAAAGCAGAACTTCTAAAACTATCAAACTCTTCAAATAACACAATTACAGTATCTTTAACTTCAAATCAAGTAGAAAATTCAACATCAATACTAGTTGAAAATAATTCTAACTTCAACAATTTCATTAAAATTAGTGATTATAGTAATGTTTTAACAACACCAATTATTATTGACAATTCAAATAATAATATAATCACTGCATCAATATTTAAATATCAACAACTTGAAGGATTTGCAATAGAACTTAATGAAGCAGTAGGAAATAGAATAGAAAACAATACAATATTAACAAAAAATCTTGATGGAGACAAATGTATACTACAAGAAAATATTAATGATACAGTAAATAACTTTGTACAAAACAATAAAGATATTGAAGGATATCTATATTTAGCTTTAGTATTTAGCAACACCATAAATACAGCTAAATTATCTGATATAATAAATATATCTGTTAATGTAGCAAATCCATCAAGTGGTAGTAATATTACAGCAGGAAATGTTATCTTTAATGTTAATGGTGTTAATGTAGGAGTTGTTGAAGTAGCTGATGCTACAGCATCAATTAACTATAAAATAACTGGTCTTGAAGGAGATAAATTATATGTAACTGTATATATTTATGATCCAAACTTCACATACAGAATTGCAGCAAGCTCAATGACTATTGATATTGAAAAACTTGGCTGTAAAGTTTTACTTCCTGATGTTATAAATAATGGTATTACATCTACTATTACCTCTATTGTTGTTGGTGAAGATGGTAATATTGTTGAAGATGGAAATGTAACATTTAAATTAAATGGTGAAGTTATTGGTATTAAAGCTATTCGAAATGGTGTTGCACAGCTTGTATTTGACAGTAGTTGTTATTCACTTAAAAACTATACAATAGAAGCTGTATATAATGGATGCAGTGTTTATAATTCACAAAATGCATCAGCAACTCTTTCACTTATGAAGTATGATGTTGACTTTGAAGTTGAAGATGTAGTAGTAAATAATGGTAACATGGCAACACTCAGAGCATACGTCTATGATAGTTATGGTCATGCTCTTAATACTGGTCGTGTAGTATTTAAACTTAATGGTAAAACACTCAAAGATACAGATAACACAACATTATATGCTGATGTAATAGGTGGAGTTGCAGAAGTTAAATACATGATACCAGCAAATATGCAACCAAAAGACTACACACTAACAGCAGTAACAGAATCAGATAAATATAACAAAGCAACAGAAAATGCAACACTAAAAGTAATGAAAACAACACCAAAAATAGTAGTATCACCACTAAATGTAAAAAGATCACAAAATACAACAATCACTATAAAACTAGTAGATGACAATGAAAACAACATAGTAGGAAATACAAATATTGCAGTAAAACTTAATGGAAAAACAGTGATAAAACCAATGAAAATAACAGATGGAATAGCACAAATAACACTTAACTTAACAGAATATAAAAACAGTAACTATAACATAACAGTAGTTGCAGGTGCAAATAAGTTATATGAATCATGTAGTATGACTGATGTACTTACAATAGAAGGATAAAATTAGTTTTTATCATTCCCCACTCTCCTCCCCCTTTTTATATAAATATATACTTTTTTTATGAGGAATTTTTAAGTGAAAAATATTTTGTATAATAATTTTATTTATTAGAAATAGAGAGTAATTCATTTGCTGGGAGAAATATTAATTATATATGTGATGAGTTATGGTGATTTTAAATTGTTTTTTTTTCTCCCAGCAAATATGAGTTAAATAAAGGTGTGGGGTTTATATGGCTTATTACCTTAATAAAAAGATGTGCATTCTTTTTAACTTTTTTATTATGTGTGTTTGGGTAATAAATATCTTTTTTCTTAAGAAATACTATTTTATGTGCATCATAGTAGTCTTTTTTCCCAGGATCTATTTTTTTTGTGCATTCTTTTTATTTCCTAAAATATTATCTTTTTTAGGGAATATTAATTTTAGGTGATGTGATAAATTAAATATTGACTTTTTTTTAGATGCTTCTTTTTCCTTTTAAAATATAATCTAAATTTTTTTTTACTTTAACTTATAATATTTGAGTTTTCCTAAGACATTAATAGTATTAGGATGATGATTTATCATTTCATTTTTTTTTAACTTTTTATACTAAATTTTAAGTGATAAATAGGGGGTGGAGAAAGAGTATAATTATATATTAAATATTTTATTGTTGTGCTGTTTTTTTACGATAATCTTCTATTGCTGCTTGTAGTGCATCTGCAGCGAGGTTTGAGCAGTGTAGTTTTACTGGTGGTAGTCCTCCAAGTTCGTCTGCTACTTGGTTTCTTGTTATTTCATATGCTTCATCTACATCCATTCCCATTGCCATTTGTGTTATCATACTGCTTGTTGCTATTGCTGCTCCACATCCAAATGTGCTGAATTTGATGTCTTCGAGTTTGTTGTCATCGTCTACTTTGATATAGATGGTCATGATGTCTCCACATGTTGGATTTCCTACTGTTCCTTCTCCATCTGCATCTTCTATTACTCCTGTATTTTGTGGGTTTGTATAGTTGTCTATTACTTTTTGTGTATAATCCATAATCTTATTCCTCCATATATATTGTATTTTATTTTTTTTTCTATTCTAGGTAGCAGTGTTCGTCTTCTTCATCCATTGGTCTTTCAAATCTGTCTCCAATGTATTCATCTGTTTTATTATCCCATAGTGGTGATATGCTTCTTAGATATCCTACTGTTTCATCTATTGCATCTACTATGTAGTCTACATCATCTATGCTGTTTTCTGGTCCTATTGATAGTCTTAGTGATCCATGTGATAGTGCTGGTGTTATTCCTAGTGCTGCAAGAACGTGTGATCCTTGAAGGTTGTGTGTTGAACATGCAGATCCTGTTGCTGCATAGATTCCTTTTTGTGCAAGTTTTAGTATGAGTGATTCTCCTTCTACTCCTGAAAATCTTAGGTGTACATTGTTTGGTAGTCTTTCATCAAGACTTCCATTTACGTAGGTGTCTTTTATTCTAGCTGTTGTTTTTTCAATTATTGCATCTCGTATTTGTTGGTTGTGTTTTATTGCATCATCCAGATTTTCTTGTGCAATTTGTGCTGCTTTTCCTAGTCCTACTATTGCTGCTACATTTTCTGTTCCTGATCTTTTTGAGTTTTCTTGTCCTCCTCCGTGTATGTATGGGTCGAGTTTTACTCCTTTTTTGATGTATATTGCTCCTATTCCTTTAGGTCCATTGATTTTATGTCCTGAGAGTGATAGTATGTCGATGTTTTGTGCTTCCACATCTACTGGTACTTTTCCTACACTTTGTACTGCATCACAGTGGAATACTATTCCGTGTTTGTGTGCTATTTCTCCGATTTGTTTTACTGGCTGGATTGTTCCTATTTCATTGTTTGAGTGCATTACTGATATGAGTATTGTATCATCACGTATTGCATTTTCTAGTTCATCAAGACTTATTAGTCCTTCTTCATTTACAGGTAGGTATGTTATATCAAAGCCGAATTCTTCAAGGTATTTACATGTATTTAGTACTGCTGGGTGTTCTATTTGTGTTGTGATTATGTGTTTTTTTGGGTTGTCTGTTTTAAGTTGTGCTAGTGCTGTTGATTTTATTGCCATGTTGTCTGATTCTGTTCCTCCACTTGTGAAGGTTATTTCATCGTCTTGTGCATTGATTAGTTTTGCTACTTGGATTCTTGCATTGTTTATTGCTCTTTTTGCATGTATTCCTAGTGTATATAGTGTTGATGCATTTCCATATTCTTCTTTTAGATATGGTAGCATTGCATCAAGTACTTCTGGATTTATTGGTGATGTTGCAGAATTGTCCATGTAGATTATTTTTTCTTCACTCATTTTTGTTATGTCTCCTTTTTATGTTTTTTTTGTAATGTTATTATTTTGTGTTGTTTTTTTCTTCATTTTGGGATGTTATTGGGGGTAATGTGTGGGGGGTTATGGGTGTTTTTTTTTATATAAACTTTCTAAAAAATTAACCTTGTTATATTGTTTTTTTAAAAAAATTAACATTGTTATGTACTTATTAACAATGTTATATTTTCATGTCTTAGTATATAAACTTAACTATAAAAAAAATAAAAAAAAGAAAAGAAAACCTAAAAGCTATTATCCATCAAAAAAGGTAGGATAAAGCCTGATTCTTTTAATATCATCCACAACAACATCACTAACTACAACATGAAGCGTATCAAAGCCTAAAAACAACTTAGTATTAATAACAGATGATCTTGTATCAATAATATGATTATCCTCATCATAACAAGTCGTTGCAATTTTTATATCACGACACTTCTCAGGATTTTCAATGTGAATTTCACCAACAACCTCAAGACGATCAGAAGACTTAATAAGAACAGAAGTATTATCAATACTCATACCAATTTTACGCTCAATATCCTTCATCTGTTCAAGATAAATACCAGAAGCACCACCACTACTCTTAGTTGCACCACTACCATTATTAAATAGACGATCCTTTATAGAACGTTTAGACTTAGATTGTCTACCACCATTTCTTGTTTTTGATTCAACAGGTGATGATGCCTTAAGTCTATCATCTTTAGATTTAACACTACCATTATCTTGTTGTGATTTTATATTATCTTTAATAACATCATCTTTTGATTGAGACTTTAATTTATTAGCCTTTAGGTGTCCTCGTACATCACCAGGTGTGATAGATATAAGTTCTGGAACAATAATCATAATATAAATATCACAAATTTTAACATCACTAAATGTTATATCAAATTCATTAAACTCACGCAAGTGATCAACAGGCAAGATAGATGAATCCTCACAAAGAACATTCTTATTTCTATTAAAGCATTTAATGGTAATTTTAACAGCATTTTTAGGCTTAGCAGACCTTTTAAGTGTAACATTACCAAATATATTAAATGGACCTGTTGTATCTTTAAGTATAAGTTCTACATTTGAAATATCAATACCAAGACTATCTTCCAGATGCTTATTTCTCTTAATTTTACATTTAAGATTAGCTTCAGCCTCATCAACATCTTGTCTGTGCATAATTTGCTCATCAGACATTATATTACTATTATCATCAATTGTAATATCTGATGTTTGATCATCTGTTATAAACTCTTCATCTTCAATAAATTCATTATCAGTAATGTATTCATCAGAATCTCTCTGGTAGATATAATCATCATCACTACTGTGATCTACACTGATGTCCTCTTCACTACCTTCAATGTATATTTCATTTTCCTCCTCAAAGAGTGCATCATCAACATCCTGTTGGGGAGTAGATTCAGAGTAGATGTCATTAGTTTCTGCTTTATTTCTGAGTTTTTGACGTCTTTTAGCCTCCTTATATTCAGCATAAAGCATGTCAGGTTCATCTGAAAATTCATCATTATGATCAGGGTAGATGTCATCATTATGATCAGGGTAGATATCATTACTACTACGTCTTTGAGCACTACCTCTTGTGTTTTCAACATCTCTTTCATAATAATTATTAGAAGATCTGCTATTTTGTGATGTTTTCCTTTGTGATGTTATGTTACGCTTAGCCATTGGCTTTTTAATACGATCCTCTTCATAAATATCATCAAATTCATCATCATGATATACATCACGTGCCATCTTTTTAGGATTTCTACCACCTTCAACTCGACGACCATGCTTAGGAGCAGATGCTTTTTCATCAACATATCCTACATCATCATCTGTGGGATATTCATCATCAAGCACACCACCATCATCTTCAAATGAAACACCATCTTCCATTGAAAGTAATTCCTTTGCAAAATCATCCAAATCATCAAACAAGTTAGGCTGTTTTTGCTGTTGTTTTCTACGTTCATCTTCAAGTAACTGCTCAGCAATCTTTGCAGCATACTGACGATTAAGCTCACGTTCTGATAAATCATCACTATGATCTACCTCAATATATAGATCCTCTCCACAGTAAATACACTGATCTGTAATATCATCATTTAACTGACCACAAAATCGACATCTTTGCATGATTAAAGCCCATCCCTTCAAAATTTATTTAACATAAAAATAATGTTTTATTAATATATAATATATTTAAAAATTGTTTGTTTAATAGTTTTTTATAATTTAACAAAAAACAATGAAAAAAGAATAAAAAATCATATACAAAAAAATACAACAATAAAAAAAATACTTCACATAACAATAAATATACACCATTTAAATAAATCATTTATATAACATTAACATATAATCAAATATGGGGAAAAATAAAACATTCACCCTAAAATTAAAAACAAAAGGAGATATAGCCTAAAATGTCAAGCAGAAGCGAAGTATATGATTTCATGGAAGAAGCAGGAATGCTATTTTTTGCAACAGTAAAAGATAACAAACCAAAACTAAGACCAATAGGATTTAGAATGATGGAAGATGAACAAATATATTTTGTAACAGGAAACAAAAAAGACTTCTACAATCAAATGGTAAAAAACAGCAACATAGAAGTAGTAGGACAATCAGGAGGAAAATTCCTAAGATACTATGGACATGTAGCATTTGATGAAGATGAAGATAAAACATTAATTAAAAAAGCATTCGAAAAAATGCCAATGCTTGAAAAAATGCTACAAGGAAAAACAGGACAACCACAAGTATTTCATATAACCAAGGCAACAGCAGAAATAAGAACACATACAGGAATAGTAAAATCATACAACTTCCTAGACTAAAAGTATGTAGAAAAAAAAGTTACCCACATATTTTAGTTAAAAAAAAAGAGATAAAAAAAACTCAAATAAATTCAAAAAAATCCCTAATTAATATATAATATTATCCCAAAAAAAGAGAGTATAATAATAATTTTTATACTTTAAATTTTTTTACTTTTTTTATATACCCCCCAAAAAAAGGGGGATTATAGTCCACCTAATTCTTTTTTAAAATAAAAAAAAAAATAAAGTTACACAACTATTATTTTTGAGTAATACTTCCCATCAGGAGACATCCTTTTATTTACCAGTATTATTAGCATCAGATGTTATTACATTATTATATTTTACCTGTTTTTCACACAAAAATTGGCACTTGTTATTTTCAATGTTTCCTTTCACTTAATTTCCCCCACACCCTCCAATTAACATTAGATAAATAATATATTTTAGGATGTTACATTTTAGTTTTTATTTTTTTAGTTTATGAGGAGGAAAGCTTATTAGAGGTTTTTGATATTGTTTTTTCTACTAATACTTCTTTTTTTTACTACTAGTTTTTTGTTATTATTTCAACCATATCATATACATCATTTGATATAAAATTTATAGAATAATTAAGAAAAAAAAAGAATTAGTTTTCAAAGAAAAATATTATATGAAAAATTAATAGTATATTAGATAAATCTTCCATAGAAAAAAAGGGTTTGCAGGTGGTGAGGTGTGAGAATAATTCAATTTATTTTAGATTCTCATCATTTTTTTTAGAAAAAACATTTTTTTATTGATTTTAGTATATATAAAAAAAGAAGAATATTATTTTATCTGAAATTTCCTTTCTATGTTAATCTTCTCTTTTTATATTCCTATCATTTTTTTTTGTATTCATTCAAATTAAATCTAACATGTTATAGTCTTATTTTGATGCTTGAAGTGCTTCATAACATCTTTGACATAAGATCCTTGGTAGTGTTACATCTAATTTTTCTGCTGGGAATGGATATCCTCCGCTCCACATTTCAATTTCTTCATGTACAAGGTGTTCTTCACATAAGCCCATACCACATACTATACATATTGCTACTGCTTCTGTGTCTTTCCCCATACTTTTACATACATAACATTTCATAATTTATGCCTCCAGTTGTTTGTATGTATTTAATAGTATTTAATAGTTTTAGATATTTAATAGTAATATAATTAAAAAATAACATAAAAAATAAGAAAAAAGTGGGGTTTATTTTGAAAAAAGATAAAAAACTGTTTAATATTTTATTTTAAATGAGAAAAATCTATTAATTTTAGGATTTTTTTCCTAAAAAATTTAATATAAAAAAAGAAAATTTTATAATATTTTTTTTTTATTCTCTACTATTTTTTACAGCAAGTTTAATATCTTCTACTTTTACAGTTTTACGTCCAGCATGTTTTGCAAATGGTACTGCTTTTTTACCTACATCTTCACCTATTTCTTCAAGTACTCGTGCAAGTTCTAATTTAGCACCTTCACTTACTCTTGTTGCTCCGGCATTTTTTAGTAATTTTCCCATTGTTGCTTTTGGTAATTCAGTCATAATTTTTTCACCTTTTTTTATTGAAATTTTTAAAATTTCCTTATTCATCTTTATTTTTTTAAATTAAATTATTTAATAGTTTTTAAAATAAAAAAGCTATGAATTATCAAATAGAAATTAATATAAATGATTCTACATTTTTTAATTGGTGATTAAAGTATTATTTAAATTATTTGTGTTTAAATGAAAATATTTTTTTATAAACAATTAAAATTAGCAATATTTAATTATAAATTATTAAAAATTAAAATATAATTAAATAAGACTTTAATTCGTATATAATCGAATTAAATTCTATTTTGATAAAATACCCTAATATTAAAATATATATTCACATCCTCATATATAAAATATTATATAAAATTTTTTTTATCTAAAAAAATAAGTAACTACTACAAAAAATACAATAAAACAATTTCTAGAAAATTGAAATTAAAATAAATAGGGTTTAGATTATGAAAAGAAAAGTTTCATATTTTCTATTACTTATGATCATACTACTATTAATTCCTATAACAACAGCATCAAATAATGATAATGTTAAAATAGATGAAAAAAGTAGTACATCCTTATAATGGAAATATAGATGATAATCATAAAAGTAGTATAACAGGTGAAGATGATCAACTAAGTGATGTAATCCCACAATATAAAGATATAAATTCAGATATAAAAGATGACTTTAAAAATATAAAAACAATCAATGAACTAGAAGATGATAGTAATTCATATTTTGATCCATCAGATGAAGAACTTAAAAAAGCACCAATAGTACATGTTGTTCAAGATGGAGTCTATGAATTTGAATCATTTAAAAGAGAACCATTCAAAAAAGCAACAATTGTAGGACAAGGTCCTGATAAAACAACAATAACAGTATCAAATACAATAGAAATAAAAGAAAATAAAGGTCTTAGCTTTGTAAATGTTACAGTAATAGGATCAAAAGATGATCTTATTAAAAATCATGGAAATTTCTCACTAATAAACTGTGTTGTTGAAAACATAACAGCACAAGACAATACATATGGATACATAGAAAACTATGGAAATGTAACAATAAATAATACAATAATGCAAAACATATCCTTCTATAGCAATGCAATAATAAATGATAAATCAACAAAACATACAAATAAAATTTCAATAAACAATTCAACATTCATAAATAACCATGTACGAGACCATGCAGGACTTTTCAGAATAAGAAATTCTAACTTTACAATGGAAAACTCATTAATAATGAATCATGAAAATCTAACAAGATTCAAAGAACTAATAGATCTAAACAATACACAAAATGCAACAATAAGAAATACACAATTTATATCAAATAAAATAACAACATCACTACTATATGTTGAAAATACAACACTAACTGTTGATAATGTAACATTTATAAACAATAAAGTAAAACAGTTCTCATCATGTATCTGTGCAATAGATTCAAATATATATATATATTAACAATTCAGTATTTGAAAATAACACATCAATTGATGATATTGGTGGTGCAATAACAGCACATAACTCAAATTTATATATAAACAATACAAACTTCACAGGAAATAGTGCAAAAGATGGAGGATCAATTGTATCATTTAATGGAACAGCCCAATACTATGATATGATAGAAGTTCCAAAAGAAGTAATAATTGAAAATTCAAACTTCATAAATAACACGGCAAGAAATTATGGTGGAGCAATATATAATGAATATACAAAACTTAAAATAAACAATACAAACTTCAAAGAAAATAAAGCCCAAAACATAACAACACTATATGCATATAATGCAAATATAACACAACAAAACACAAAATACACAAAAAACACAGCACTCATTGCATGTGACATATACATGCCATTTTCAACAATAAATGAAACAAACATAACATATACAAATAACAATTCAGTTATAAAAAGATACATAGTAAAAAGAAGCAGTGATGAAAACAACTATGACACATCATATCAAATACCACCAATAATACCATCACATTATAACTCAGCAGACTATGGATATGTAACACCATCAAAAGATCAAATAGAAAGTGGAAACTGCTGGGCATTTGCATCACTATCAACACTAGAGACATGCTACATAAAAGCTACAGGTAAAACAATAGACTTATCTGTAAATAACATGAAAAATCTAATGACACTATATTCAAAAAATGGGTGGAACAAACTACCAAATACTGGTGCATTTGATGACATGCAAATATCATACCTAATAAACTGGCTAGGACCAGTACTAGATGATGATAAATACAACACAGACAATCACATATCATCAGAACTAGAAAATGTAATACAAGTAAATTACATCTATGGAGTACCAATACGTTCAGGACCACTAGATAATGAACAGCTAAAAAAAGCAGTGATGCGATATGGAGCTGTATATACAACAGTATATGTATCAGATCGTAATCATAACATCTACAGAAATGACACATCATCAATAAACCATGCAGTGTCAATAATAGGATGGGATGACAACTACAGTCGTGAAAACTTCAAAAATAAACCAGCAGGTGATGGAGCATTCATAGTAAAAAATAGTTGGGGAATATCAAAAACAACATCTGAATACTACTATGTATCATACTATGATACAACAATACTTACAGGTATAGATAACATGATAGAATGTGGAGGAATAACCTTCAAATTTGACAATGAAAAATATGACAAACAATACCACTATGACTATTCAGGAATATCAGACTGGTATATACCAGTTGATAACATTGCAACCTATTCAAATGAATATGAAATAGAAGAAAATGAAATAATAAAAGCATTTGGAACATATGTATTTGATATAACAGCAAATGTAAATTATACAGCAAAAATATACCTAAATAACAAACTTCAATCAATAAAAATTGGAAGCTTTGATCAAAACTATGTATACCAGAAAATAAATATAAATCCTGTAAATGCAAAAGCAGGAGATATGGTACGTGTTGAATTAACAGTACAATCAGATAAAACCACAGGAATTCCAGTTGAAAGTGCATACTATTCAAGATTTGTGCCAAATAATCTTTCAAAAATAAATAATAAATCATATCCTGACACAATAGCAGTACTTAAAATATATTCACAAAAAGCAACAACACAGATAAACATAGAAGAATACACAGAAACACAGATAACAGTAAATGTGATAAATCCAGACTATGAACCAGTAGATGAAGGAGAAATACAGATAAAATATGAAGATGAAATACTTGATGAAATAGCTGTAAATTCAACATCAACAATAATAGATACAACAGTATATGACAAACCTTCAATAACAATAAATTATAACTATGCACAAAGCAATTACATTGCAGATAAAACAGTAGAACTTGAATATACACCAAAAACTACAAAACTAACAACTGATGAAATAGAAGATGCAAAAGTTAACAAAACAATACAAATAACAGGAACACTAACAGATGAAAACAATACAATAGTTGCAAATAAAAAAATAATACTAATCATAGATGATAACATAACAACAACAAAAACAGATAAAAATGGTAGATATACATTTAACTACACAGCAAAATCAATGGGAAAATATGAAGGTAGTATATACTTCCTTGGTGATGCAGAATATGAAAAATCAAATACAACAATAAAATTCATGACACAAAAACTAGATGTACATATTATACTTAAAAAAATATATGCAACAGTAGGAGAAAACATCACATTTAGTGCCCAAGTTATTGATGAAAATGGAAACTATGTAAATGGTGGAAATATGGTCTTTAAATTAAATGGAATAACACTAAAAGATGATGACTCCTTTAATCAAAGTCGCAGTCCAATGAAATTTAATGTTGAAGGATGTGAAATATCAAAAACAATAGTTGCAACAATATATATACGTGATGCAAAAAACTTAACAGCATCATATAGTGGAAGTAGTATCTATAATGGATGTACATCAGATGTATCAGTTGTAGATATTGCAAAACGTTATGCAAATATTACAGCAACAACAGATGTTGAAAATATAAATCAGGGACAGACAATAAAAATAACAGCAAATATATGGGACACAACAAAAAATTCAAATAATTCACTTGTTGATGTAAATGGATATATAATAATAAAAGTTGATGGAATTACACTAAAAGATAAAAATGGAAATCAGCTGAAAGTCAAAGTTGAAAATGGAAAAGCAGAGTACCTATATAATATTGGTAATATGAAATCAACAAGTAATGGTAAAGTGATACAGCATGAAATTGTTGTAATATTTACAAACAACAACTACTATCCAACAGCAAGAGATACAACATACTTCACAGTAAATAAAACACCAGTTGAAATTGATGAAGTAGATGCAACAGTAAATACAACAAACAATGAATTAACACTAAAAGCAATAATTAGAGATTCAACATTTCCTGATGACATCATACTTGTTAAAGAATCAATTAGTCATATAATAAAAATTGACGGCAAAACACTTAAAGATATAGAAGATCAGACAATTAAATTTGAAGCAACAGATGGAATAATTGATGTTAATGTAGCAGTACCAGAGCAGAACAACTACAATAATATAACAATTATACTTCAAGATTCACCATACTATCAGTCAGATAGAATAACAGAAGAAATAAAAACTGTAAATTAGTAGTAGTAGTGAAAAACCCTGTTTATAATTCCCCCCCCCAATTTTTACTTTTTTTTTAAAATTAATATTTTATGTTACTTTAATTATTTGAAAACTATTTATATTATTTATTTTAGATATTAATACAACAAATAGGGAGGATAAAAACCTTTCTCCTAAAATTTTATATAATATAATATGGGAATCAAGATTATTATGAAGAAAATATTAATTTTCCTATCTCTTATTATTATAATAGTTGGACTTTCAACAACAACAGCAGCAACAGATGAGATAAACACAACAACAACATCATCTATAATATCACATAATACAACAACACAAGATGTATGTGATAATGCTGTTAATGAAATAAAACTTAAAGATAATAATAGTAATAAAATAAATGCACATACAAATGTAGAGATAAAAACACAAAAATCCGGCATACAACAGGTAAAACAAGCA
Source organism: Methanosphaera sp. (assembly GCF_022768985.1). Classification (NCBI taxonomy): domain Archaea; kingdom Methanobacteriati; phylum Methanobacteriota; class Methanobacteria; order Methanobacteriales; family Methanobacteriaceae; genus Methanosphaera; species Methanosphaera sp. The sequence goes on from NZ_JALEKL010000008.1 coordinate 25,079, forward strand.
AAATATACAACAGATACAGAAGTTAATACTAATGAAAGCTATGATGATATAATCTATCTTGAAGATGGAATACACTACTATGACTTTCTTAATATTACAAGAAATACCCATATAATAGGACAATCACAAAACAATACAATAATAGTAAATAAAAATACACACAAAAATGCAATGATACAAAATAATGCAAATCTTAAAATTACCAATCTAACAATAACAAATTCACAATACCTTACAATACGAAACTATGGAAACTTAACACTAGATGGAGTGATACTTACAAATTCAACAGGAGAATATATATCAGATGGATTTATTAAAAACTATGCAAATATAACAATAAACAATTCATACATTACAAATATATTCTATCATGAATCATCAATAATAAATGATGTATCACAAACACCAGATAACTACATTAAAATAATAAATTCAAACATTAAAAACAATACAGCAATGTATAATGCAGCATTATTTAGAATAGAAAAAAGTCATTTTATTATGACTAATACAACAGTTGAAAATCATATAAGTAATATAACACCAAATCTCATAATATTTAAAGATACAAACGATGTAACTATTGAAAATTCAACATTTAAGATGAACAGTATTTTAAAATCAATTATAAATACTCAAAAAGCAACACTGAACATTATAAATACAAAATTTGAAAATAACAAGGCAAATAATTCTGCTGTATGTATCACATCTGATATGTCAAATATTATAATAGATGGATGTGAATTTATAAATAACACATCAGTAAATGATGCAGCAGGTGTAATATTATCATATAATAGTAACTTATCTGTAAATAATTCAAAATTTATACAAAATAGTGCAAAAGATGGTGGTGTTATTGTTGCAGTTAATGGATCAGCAGATGATGATTTTAATATAATAAAAGAACCATCAAAAATAACAATATATAACTCAGATTTTATGGAAAATACTGCAAAATATATGGGTGGTGTATTATATATTGAATATGCAGATTTAATAGTTAACAATACAAGCTTTAGAAAAAACTGTGCACTTAATGGTGCTGTAATATATACAGATCATAGTAGGGTAATATTAAATAATACAAATCTTACACAAAATAATGCATATAATATATCAACAGCATACTTTTATAACTCAAATATAACACAAAATAATTGTAACTATGATGAAAATACTGCATTATATGCAACAGATATGTATATGCCATATAATATTGAATTTAAAGACAACAACAATACATATACAAGTAGTAATTCTAAAGTATTTGATTTAATAATTAAAAAAAGCTGGGATAATCACATATACAATGAAAATATAACAATACCAGAAACACTACCTCAATATTATAACCTTGCAGATTATGGATATATAACACAAATAAAAAACCAGGTAAGTAGTGGTAACTGCTGGGCATTTGCTGCAATTGCAACAGTTGAATCATGTCTAATAAAATCAACAGGTCAGGTATATGACTTATCTGAAAATAATATGAAAAATATAATGGCACTATATTCAAAAAATGGTTGGATAAAACAGACAAATGATGGTGGATTTGATGATATGCTACTAGGCTATCTACTAAACTGGATAGGACCAGTACTAGAAGTTGATGATCAATACAATCCATATGGCTATATATCATCTGAAATATCAAATATAATACAACTATCAAATGTATATGGAATACCAACACGAAAAAATGCAACAGACAACACACAAATAAAACAGGCAATAATGAAGTATGGTGCTGTATATTCACCAATATATACATCATATTCATATAATGGATGTAACCTGTTTTATAATCAGACAACAAATATTAACCATGCAATTACAATAATAGGATGGGATGATAACTACAGCCGCTACAACTTCAGAAATACCCCGGCAGGAGATGGAGCATTTATTATCAAAAATAGTTGGGGTGAAAATGCAGGAGATCATGGATACTTCTATGTATCATACTATGACACAACAATACTAAGCAGTATTGATGATATGACAGGCTGTGGAGGATTCACATTCACATTTGACAACATGAAATTTGACAAACAATACCACTATGACTACTCAGGATACAATACATGGTTTTGTGAGAACACCAATACAATCACATACTCAAATGAATATAAAACAGTTGAAAATGAACAAATAAGTGCATTTGGAACATACATCTATGATATAACATCAAATGTAAATTATACAGCAAAAATCTATGTAAATAACAAACTAAGATATACACAAAGTGGATGTTTTATGAAAAACTACATCTATGAAAGAGTAGATTTGAAAAAACCTGTATATACAAAAGCAGGAGATGTGGTATGTATTGAATTAACAGTTAAATCTGATAAAATTGCAGCCGTACCAATAGAAGTTGATACATACTCACGCTTCATTAAAAACAGCAACTCAAAGATAAATAATGAATCATATACTGATGCTGTAGTATCACTAAAATTATATTCAAAAAAGACACAAACACACATACAAACAGAAAAAACAGACCATAACACATATACCATAACAGTATATAGCCCAGATTATGATATACTAGATAATGGAACAATAACCATAAAATACAACGAAGAAATACTTGATATAATAGATGTTATAGAAGAACATACAACACTAGACACATCAAAATATATGACACCTGAAATAATACTAGAATATAACAATGGTATCTATAATACAACATCAACAATAGAACTTACAGATAAAAGACAAACACAAATTACAATAAATACAATTGAATCAGTAAAATACAATACAACCATTAATATAAATGGAAAACTACTCGATACTACAAATGGCAATAGTATGGGAAACTATAACTTAAATATAAAAGTTAATAATAAAACATATACAACAACAACAGACAATAATGGATACTACAACTTTAAATATAAAACAACAACCATAGGCTTAAATAACATAACAGTAACATACAATGGTAATGAAGTATATGAACAATCAACTAACATGACATCCTTTATAACACAGAAGCTTGATGTAAAAATTATTCTAACAAAGATTAACTCAACTGTAGGTGAGGATATAATACTTAATGCAACATTTATTGATGAATATGGCAACTACATAAATGGTGGAAATATGGTCTTTAAGATCAATGGAATAACACTAAAAAGTGATGATTCATTTAACAAAACAGCACCTGTTATGAAATTTAATGTAAATAATGGTAGTGTATGTAAAGTAATTGTTGCAACCATATATATTCGTGATGCAAAAAATCTAACAGCCACATATAGTGGAAGTAGCATCTATAATGGATGTACATCAAATGTATCAGTTGTAGATATTGCAAAACGATATGCAAATGTATCCATAAATGTTAATACAAAAATACTCAACCAGGGAGATAAACTTGAAATTACAGCTTCAATTAATGATATTACACCTAAATCTGATCGTAGCCTTATAGATGAGGGTGGATATATCATGATAAAAGTTGATGGATGTACACTAAAAGATAAAAATGGAAATCAGCTGAAAATTAAAGTTGAAAACAATAAAGCCCAATACATATATGAACTGCCATATCCAATGAAAGCAAAAACAACAGATGGTAAAAATATAGATCATGAAGTCATTGTGATATATACAAACAATAACTACTATCCAACAGCACGAAGTAATATGACATTCAATGTTAATTTAGCACCTACAAGTATTATAAATACAAATGCGGTGGTAAATAAGACATCACACACATTATCATTAAATGCAACAATATATGATACATATAATTGCAAGACAATATCTGGTGGTGTTGAATATATTCTTAAAATTAATGATAAAACACTGAAAGATCCAAAAGACAATAATACCATGATATTTAAAGCAAAAAATGGAATTATCAATATAAGTAATTTAATAATACCAAAATCAAATAATTATAATAATATTACAATCATTCTTAAAGATTCACAGTATTATCAAACAACACGAAATACACAGGCAATTAAAACAATAATATAGACTAAATAATTTAAAAATACACAATTAACCCCCTTTTTCTTTTTTAATTTATTTTTTAAGATTTTTTAAACTAATTTTTAGTTAGTTTTTACTAAAACCTTTAATATATGGAAAAACAAAAGAATATAGTATATAACTATAAGTATTATTTTTATAATTTTTTATAGGAAATTATGGGAGGAGGTAGTATAATATTTTAAATAAGAAAATATCAATTTTTCTTACAATGACAACAATTCTACTATTAACAATGACAGCAACTACAGCAGCACAAGACAATATTACAGATAATACTGTTAATCCAGAACTAGAAAAACAATATACAACAACATCCCAAATTAATGAATATGAAAATAGTAGAAACAATAGTGATAATAAAATAATAAAAAAAGAACAAACTAGACGTGAAATATCATTAATTCTACCTGAAGGTAGAAAAGCATATTAAACAAACAAAACATACGTCAAGATACAATAATGCATGGAAAAGACAGAAACAAAACAATAATCTATGCAGATAACACAAATGATAGTTCAATACTATTTGATATTGGACGAGATAAAAAACTTACACTGACAAATCTAACACTACAAGGACAACAAGGAATTCTAATACGAAACTATGGAACAGTAATACTAGAAAATGTAACAGTACGAAATTCAAGAGCAAACATAATTGAAAACTATGGAAATATCACAATACGAAACTCAAACTTCACATCAATTTCATCACAACATATTATAACTGATAAATCATCAGCTACAGGAAAAAACATAGAAATCATAAATACAGAATTTAACAACTGTAATGTTGATAAAAACACAGTATTTCTAGATATTAAAAAATCAGATCTAAAAGTTGAGAATGTATCATTTAAAAACATAGATAACATAAAAAACATAATAACACTACGAAATACATCAAATGTATTACTTGATGGAGTATATATGCTTAAAAATACACCAAGTGAGGTGCAATTGTATCATATTATTCAAACTTCACAATTAGAAATTCAGTATTTGAAGAAAACAAGGCAGTAAATTCAACAATTATACTACATAATGGATCAAACCTAAATATAGATACTACACGCTTCATTAAAAACAAACAAGCATTAATGCTTAATAAATCAGTAGCATATATAAACAATAGTCAATTTATATCAAACTTCATAAAAAGTGAAGGTGGAGCAATAGCATCAATAAATTCAAATTTAACAGTTAACAATTCAAACTTCACAAACAACACTGCAGAATATGGTGGAGCAATAGTAATTGTAAATGGAACAAGCCAAGAAGCAGTAAGTTCATATGTAAATATTATTGAATGTCCATCTGAAACATACATCTATAATACAAACTTTAATGGCAATATTGCAACAAAAGCTGGTGGATGTATATATGATGAATATTCAAATATTGTAGTTGACAATTCAAATTTCACAAACAACACTGCAGAAGATACATCAGCAATCTATACAGATAAAGTAAAATTCACACTTAACAATACAAACTTCATAAAAAATATTGCAAATATAACAGTATATGCATATGAAACAGATATTATACAACAAAATACAAACTACATACAAGATGTTGCAGAAAAAGTAGTTGACATGTACATACCATATAATGTTGGATTTATTGATGAAAACAACACATATTCACGTGATAATTCAATAATTAAAACATTTATCATAAAAACTAATGATATTGATACAAACAACTACACCTATAATATGACAATAGCTGATGTACTACCAAGCTATTATAATCTTAATGATGATGGATATATAACACCAACAAAAGATCAGCTAGATGGTGGAAACTGTTGGGCATTTTCAACATTATCAGCACTAGAGTCAAACATACTTAAAGCTACAGGAAAAACATACGACCTATCTGAAAACAACCTTAAAAACCTAATGGCACTATATTCAAAATATGGAGCAAATAGTGTACAAAACATGGGTGGATTTGGATTAACAATGGGTGTTGGATATATCATTAACTGGCTAGGACCAGTACTAGAAGATGATGATGTATATGATCCACATGATATTATTTCATCAGAACTTAAAAATATAATGAAAGTATCAAATATATACAAACTACCACAACGTATGAATGCAACAGACAATAATGCAATAAAACAGGCAATACTAAAATATGGAGCATTAGGATGTTCAATAATGGTTGATGATTCACAACTAGGACATAACTTCTATGTAAATAATACAACAAATATTAACCACTTAGTTATGATTGTTGGATGGGATGACAATTATAGTCGTTATAACTTTAAAAATACACCAGCAGGTGATGGAGCATTTATTATTAAAAATAGTTGGGGAGATAAGGGTGATAATGAATTCTACTATATATCATACTATGACACCTCAATAAATTGTAAATCTATAAGTCAGATAAATACATCAGAAATATGGACATTTATTCTTGATAATAATAACTTTGATAAACAATACTTCTATGATATAAGTGGTTGTAACTTCTATTCATTTAATAGTAAAAATATCACCTATTCAAATGAATATGAAATACAACAAAATGAACAAATACAGGCATTTGGAACATACATCTATAATCCTACAGTAAAGACCAACTACACAGCTCAAATCTATGTAAATGGAAAACTTAAAACTACACAAAAGGGAGTATTTAGTAAAAACTACTACTACCAGACTATAAAACTCGCAAATCCAGTAGATGTAAAAGCAGGAGATGTGGCAACTATAAGACTAACACTAAAAAGTAATGAAATTGTAGGAGTACCTGTTTCAATTGCAAACAATCAACATATAATATCAACAAACAATTCAAAAATAGAAGATGAAATCTGTGAAGGCTATGTAGTTTCACTAAAACTATACACAAACACCAAAAAGACAGATATGCAAGTAAAAACAACAGGAGATCATGAAGTTACAATTAAAATAACAGACAAAGACTTCAAAACATTAAACAATGGAAAAATAACACTAAAATATAACAATAAAACACTTGACGTGGTAGATGTAAAATCTGATGAAACAAAGATAAACCTATCAGAATATGATACACCTAAAATAACATTCTACTACACAGGTTATGGTGATGATAGCACAAATTACACAATAAACATGAATATCTTCAAAGATACAACAAAAATAACACTAAACATAACAGATACAAAGATAAACCAGACAATCGCAATACGAGGAAAACTAGTTAACTCAGAAAATCAGGCAATAAAAAATGCAAACATCACAATACAAATAGATAACAAGATATACACAACAACTACTGATAAAAATGGACAATACTCACTTAACTACACCTCACCTAAGGCAGGACTTAGAAATGTATATGTAACATTTGCCGGTGATGAAAACTATCAGAAATCAGATATAAAATCATCATTTAAAGTAAATAAACTCAACATAAACTTTGAAATACAGGAAATTAAAGGAGTAATAGGTGATACTATTACAATAAAAGCCATACTTCGTGATGAAAATGGAAACACATTCACTGGTGGAAATGTAGTATTTAAATTTAATAATGTAACACTAAAAGAGGATGGAACATTTAGTCGTGATGTAAGTCCACTTAAAGTATCAGTAGAAAATGGAATTGTAACAATAACACTTCCTGCAACAAAAGAGATGCGTGATGCAAAAAATCTTACAATAGTCTATAGTGGATCAAGTTACTATAATAATGCAACATCACAGCCAATATGTGTAGAAATTGCAAAAAGATGTGCAGACATACACATGAACATAATACAAAATACTACAAAAAATATGACACAAGCTATAATAACAGCAACAATAAATGAAACAACAAAAAAATCAGAAAATACCATGATAAATAATGATGACTATGTAATAATTAAAGTTAATGGATGTACAATCAAAGATAAAACAGGAAAACCAGAAAAAATCAAAGTCGAAAACAACAAGATACAATATGTATATAAAATACCTGCAAATACTAAAAATACACAATACAAATTTGATGTAATATACAGTAGTCCATACTACTATCCAAATTGTCGTGATAGTGAAATTATCACAATTAAAAACTAGATCTTTAAAAGAGGAGTTTTAGATTAAAGAGAGAATCTACATCTCCTCTTAATTACTTTTTTTTATAATACACATTTCTTATTTTTTTCATGTGCATAGCTGTATGCTATTGCATTTTTTGAAACTTTTTGAAGTAGTGCTATTAGTTCTGATTTTTCATCAAAGTCTGCACATACTTTATCTTCCCATGTTTTTGAAAGTTCACTAATTTCATTTAGTACTTCATTTCCTTTATCTGTAAATGTAAGTTCATATGGTAGATCATCTACATCCATCTTTATTGTTATTAATCCCTTATTTTCTAGTTTTTTATACCTGTTAAGGTAGATTTTCTTATGCATTTCATATTTTTTACATATTCCATCTTCATCTTGCATCATTTTTGCATATTTTGCAACTCTTGCCTTTTTGTGGTGTGGCTTGTTGTGTTTTTTTATGTCAGCTATTAGTGTTAATTCACGACTGTGAAGATGTATTGATAAGTTTGATTTTATAAAGCTTTCCTTGGATTTTGCAAGAAGATCTATTAGTTCTCCCATATTTTCATTGTTTTCTATTACCTGGTTATGTTTATGTGCCATAATATTTTTCTCTCCTAGTTATTATTTTCATTACCATTTTTTAATTTTTTTTTCTATGAAATTTTATTAGTAATTAATATTATATGGACTAGTTAAATATTTAAAAATTTAGTAATTTATAGTAGAAAAATTAGTTAAAAAAAATATAAAAAAAAGAAAAAAAGAAGGGGGTGTATGATTATATTACAGTCATCTTAATTTGTATTTTATATGTTGATGATGGATATGTAATTTTCACAATCTGACTTCCACGGTTTTTAAATGCATAGTTGAGTGTAAATGTATCATCTTTTGATTTTGTTACACCATATGTTTTTGATTCTACATTAAATGGTATTGCAAGTCTTGGTGAGATTGTTGTTTCTTTAAGTGGTGATACAATTTTTGTTCTAACTCCACGATTTACTTTGTTTGGATTTGTTAGGTTAAATGTGTTATTTTGTATTCTTAATGGTTTATTTGAATATATTTGTATGTTGTTTTTGTAGTTTGATTTTGTGAAGTTTGAGTTGATGATAAGTGTGTTATTTCCATAGTTTACTATTACATCTGCCATGTTATCTGCTGAGTTGTCAATGAATGATGTTGAGTTAATATAGAGTGTACCGTAGTTGTTTAGTGTATCTCCACCATATTCTGCATGGTTTGCTTTTGAATATGAATTCATGAAGATCATTACTGCTGATTTATTGTTGTAGTTTACAGCACCATATCCTGCAATGTTTTGTTCACTTGCAAGGTTATACATCTGTGCTGTTGCCTGGTTAAATGTTACTCCTCCACGGTTTGCATAGTTACCAGTTGATGATGCACCATATATTTGTAGACTTCCATTGTTGTATGTTACTCCACCATTGTTTGTTGCTCTGTTGTATCTGAATGTTGACTGTTGTATGATAAGTGCTGAGTTTTTATCATTATAGTTTACTCCACCATTGTTTGTTGCTTTGTTGGATGAAAATTTAGAGTTTGTAAGATATAATGTTTTTCCATTGTAGTTTGCTGCTCCATCTGTTGCATTGTTATAGTCTGCATAGCTGTTTTTTATCTGCATTAGACCAAAGTTTGCATTTGCTCCACCATATTTTGCAACGTTATAATTTAGATTTGATGTGTCAATATATAATGTTCCATTAGGATTGTTGTAGTTTACTCCACCAAAGTTTACAGCTGTATTGTTTATAAATATTGAGTTGTAGATGTTCATACGTTTGGTTCTGTCATTGAAGTTTACTCCACCATTTGCTTTTGCTGTGTTGTTTGTGAAGTTTGAATTGTTAAGTGACATGTTACCATTGTTGTATGTTACACCACCACGTATTGCTGTGTTATTTGAGTAAGTTGATGTGTTTATTATCATTGCACCATTGTTATAATTTACTGCACCATTAATTATTGCTTTGTTGTAGTTGTATATTGAACTTGATGATACTATATCTTTGTTGTTGAAATTAACTCCACCTTTATCAGCACTGTTGTATGTGAAGTTTGACATGTTAATATCTATGCGTCCATAGTTTGCATTTACTCCACCATTAAGTGCACCATTATTTTTAAATGCTGAGTGTGTAATGTTAAGTGTTGTATTCTTATTTTGGTAGTTTACACCACCTTCTTTTTGTGCTCTGTTTGCTGTGTATGTTGAGTTGATAAGTGTCATGTATTTTTTGTTGATGTAGTTTACTCCACCATGGAATGATGCATAGTTATTATTAAATGTTGAATTTGCAACTGCAATATCATTGTTGTTATAGTTTACTCCACCACGTTTTGCAATGTTATTGTTAAGTTTTGATTTAATAATCTGTATTCTTCCATTGTTGTTGTAGTTTACTCCACCATTTTCTGTTGCTTTGTTGTAATTTAGTGTTGAGTCAATCATTGTAGTGTTAAGTTTATCATTATAATTTACACCACCATGTGTTGCTGTGTTTTCATTCATTGTTGTTTTTGAAATTATAAGTGTATTAGCATTATAATTTACACCACCACGTACAGCTGTGTTATTGAAGATGTTTGATGATATTACTTCAAGATATCCATAGTTAACATTTACACCACCAAATGATTTAGCTGTGTTATTTATCATTTTTGACTGATTAATTGATGCCATGGTGTTATTTCCAATATAGTTTACACCACCCATATTTGCAATATTACCCATAAATTCAGATTTAGAAATGGTAATTGTATATTTATTGTTATAATTTACACCACCATTTTTAGATGCTGAGTTATTTATGAAATGTGATGATATGATGTTTATGTAACGGTTGTTGTAGTTTACTCCACCACGTGTTGCAATATTAGCAATAAAGTCTGAGCCATTTATTAACACTGTACCATTGTTGTTGTATATTACTCCACCATTTTCATTTGCAGTATTTTCAATAAATTTTGAGTTTATAATATTTATACTACCTTTATCTGAGTATATTACTCCACCATGAAGTGTTGCTGTGTTATTTTTAAATGTTGAATTTTCAATATTAACATTACCATTGTTATAAATTGCACTTCCACGATCAGATCTTGTATTTACTACTGTAACATTATTTAAGTTAAGTGTAAATCCACTACGTACATTAATTAAATGTTTACCATTACCATCAATTGTAATTTTATTACCATTAATTGTTAAGATCTTAGTTTTCTGAGATGAACTACCCCAACTTAAGATTTTTGTAACATTATAATCACCAGGATTTAAGTTAATAATGTACTCTGTTGTATTTTTAAGCTTTTTAGCCTCTTCAATGGAATTGTATAATTCATCAAAGCTTGAAACATTAGAATACTTTTTAGTTGTATTTGTTATGTTAGCTTTTGGTGTTGTATTAGTTACTGTTGTATTATTTTTAGTTGTTGTCACTGTTGTTGAATTTTTACTATCGTCATTATCATTGTTGTTATCTTTTGTTTGTATATCACTTTTTATGTCATCACTCGGAGTTGTCTTTGGTGTTCCATCAGATATTTCATAATAAACACCTATATAAGAAGGTTGTTCATTACCACTAACAGCATGTCGATGCACAATATCACTTGCATCACCCATATCGCTAGAATCATCAGCAGCTACTGCTGAAAGACCAATAATTAATCCGAAAATAACAGTTAAAAAGAGAATACATGCTCTCTTATTTTTTAACATAAATTCACCGATTAAAAAAAAAATTTACTTATATTTGATTAAAAAAAAAATTCTAATTTAAAACAAAACACTCCACACCTAAAAATATTAAAATAATAAGTGTAAAATGAATAATAATTAAAAGTAAATAAAACTTCTTTTAATTAAATTAAATTAAATTTTATAGTTAATATATCTATTAAAAAAACAATATAAATCTTACCTAAATAAGAAAAAAAGACTTAAAAAACCTTATAAAAAAAAGAAAAGAGTGAAGAAATTAGATATTATCTAATTTAAAATTGAATATAAATTGTTTAAAAAAAAAGTAGTTATGAAAAAAAAAATAAAAAAAAGGGGAGAAATATAATTAAAATTTAATAATAATAATAATTATTTCTCACAGTTAAATCATCAGTTGATTCGGGTATTTGGTTATATGATGGGCTATTACTAATTATTCTGTTGTTTGAAATTTCACCACGAGCATATTCTTCACATATTGCTCCACCATAACTTGAAGCACTATTATATTTAAAGGTACAATTTTTAATTATTGATTTATCAGGTTCTACATGTGTACCATCACCTGACCATGAACCTTCTATTGATATTGCTCCACCACATTCTGCTGAATTTGATTGGAATGTAGAGTTTTTAATACTTAGAAGTTGTATATTTGATACTGCTCCACCATATGTTCCTGCTTTATTTGAAGAGAAGTTTGAGTTTGTTATTGTTACATTTGCTTTATTTGTAAAGTTTCCACTATCAATTACTCCTCCTGAGTAGTAAACTTCATTATTATTAAATTCGGAGTTTGTTATTGTTACAAATTTATTGTTATAGATTACTCCACCTGCTGAAGCATAGTTACTTGTAAATTCAGAATTTTTTATGTTAAGTGTTCCATTATTAAAGAATACTCCTCCAACATAATCATAACGTGTTGAATAGTCACTATATACTTCTGAGCTGTATTTTCCACATCCTTTTATTTCTATGTTTTCTATGTTTACTTTGTTTCCTTTTGCTATGTTCATAAATCTGTGACTGTGTGTTCCTGTTATTGTACTTTTATTTGGTGATTTGATTGTAAGTGTTTTTGAGTATGAATTTTTCCAGGTTATTTCATCATATACATAAATGTCATTCATTACATTTATTGTTGTATCTTTTGATGATTTTTTTGCATTGTTTATTGCATTGTAGAAGTCATTTTCTGTGTATACATTAATTTCTCCTGCTTTTTTAACGTTGTAGTTGATTTCTATTGTATTTGTATAATCACTTGGATATGATATTGTCACTATTTTTTGTCCTGAGGTTGTGAATGTAAGTGTTTTTGAAACAAGGTTGTTGCTTGATTTTTTTACTGAGTAGGTTGTTGATCCTATGTTGAATTTAACATATGCATTTCTTGATAGTGATGAATCTTTTATTGGTGAGGTTATTGTAACTTGATTTCCTGTCATGATCTGTTTTGTACTATTTAGTGTGAAGTAGTTGTTTTCTAGTTGCATTTTTTTATCTGTTAATATTTCAATTCCTGTTCTAGTTGGTTGTGTGAATTCATTGCCATATATGTAGCAGTTTCCACCATAGTTTATGATTGTGTTTGCTTCATATGTTGCATTGTTATCTGATATTGTTGAGTCTTCTATTGTTAGTGTTCCTTTGTTGTTGTATGTAAGTCCTGCTCTTATTGCTTCATTATTTCCTGCTGTAACATTAATTAGTGTAAGATTTCCTCCATCATTGTAGTTTACTCCACCATTTGCTTCTGCAAAGTTTCCATATATTTCAAAGTCTCTCATTTTTAATGTTCCAAGGTTGTAGTTTACTCCTCCACGTGTTGCCCTGTTAGTATTTATCCAGGAGTCATCACCATTCATTATTATTGTTGCTGATCTTTTATTGTAATTTACTGCACCATTGTTTTGTGCAAAATTATAAAAGTATGAATCAGCTTCTGAGTTTATTGTTCCATAGTTGTAGTTTATTCCACCATTGTTTTTTGCATTATTTTTTCCATAGTAGTTATTATATGAATTGATTGTTCCATAGTTGTAGTTTATTGCTCCATCTGTTGCATTGTTACGTCCAAATGTTATATTTTTCATTGTTATTGTTGCATCTTTACAATTAAAGTTTACTCCACCTATTTTTGCATAACAGTAGTTTATTTGTGTATCACCTTGCATTGTTATTGTTGAACCTTGTGAGTTATAATTTACTCCACCTTTATTTGTTGCATTTGCTGATTCAATTTCTATATTTTCCATGGTGATTTGTCCATTGTTATAGTTAAATCCACCATTTTCTGCTTCTCCTGTCATTTCATAGTATTCATCTTCATATACTGAATTTTCCATGTATAGGTTTGCTTTATTGTTGTTGTAGTTTGCTCCACCATTTTTTGCATATCCTTTAAGTTGTGTACTTTTAATATAAAGGTAGCAGTTTTTATCGTTATAATTTACTCCACCATTCATTGTTGCCTTATTTGAGGTAAGATTTGATGTGTAGATGTACATTTGTCCATTGTTATAGTTTACTCCTCCACGTTTTGCAATGTTTTGTGTTGCATTTATACGATAAATTGAGGTATTACCATTGTTAAAGTTTACTCCACCATTGTTTGTTGCTTTGTTGTTGTATGCTTCAATTTCTACAATTTTAGTTTCAGCATTCTTGTTTGTGTAGATTACTCCTCCAAAGTTTAATGCTTGGTTGTTTGATATGGTTGATGTTTCAAGGTCTGTGTAGAATTTATCATTATAGATTACTCCACCATTTTGTGTTGCTTTATTGTTTTTAAATGTTGAATTTTTAATATATGTAGATCCTAGGTTGTATACTGCTCCTCCACGTACTGCTGTGTTATATGAGAAATATGAATCTGTTATATCCATTTGTCCATTGTTGTTGTATTGACCATTGTTATTATATACAGCTGCACCATTTGTAGCGTAGTTGTTTGAAAATGATGAATTTTCTATTGTTACATTACCTTGATCATTGTATATTACTCCACCATTTTTAGATGCTGTGTTATTTAGGAATATTGAATCATAAACATTTAATGTTCCTTTGTTGTATATTACACTTCCACGTTGTGCTGATGCATATCTTACTTTGAAATCATTAAGTGTGAGTGTGTATCCTTTTTCTACTTGTATAAATTGGGTGTTATTTCGTCCATCAAATAAGTAGTTATTTGCATATATTGTAAGTTTTTCTGTATAACGTGAATTTCCCCATACTATTGGTTTTGTTATGTTGTAATTTCCATAGCCTAGGTAGATTATTTCATGGTAATTGCCGTAGTAATAATTGTTATTTTTTATTTTTTCAATTGTATTATAGAGATCATTATACCCATATACATAACGGTAGGATTTTGTTGTTTTATTGGTTGTTAGTTTTGTTTTATTTGCTGTTTTTGTTGTGTTTTGTTTTTGTGTTTTTACATCTTTTTTTTTCTATATTTTTAGTTTCTGCTATTTTATCTGTATTTTCTACTTTTTGTTGCATTTGATGTACATCAGGTGTCATATCAGCTGTTGTTATTTGTGCTTGTGTTGATATTTCATTTTTATCATCAATATCTGCAGCATTTACTGCTGATACACCTAGTATTATCACAACTAAAGTAACTAAAAATAGCATTGATAGTTTTTTAGTTTTCATAAAAGTTGTTTTGCTCCCATAAAATTTTTTTATAAAATAAACTTTAATATCCCACAATTAATAAAAAAAATTCCATATTTTAATCAAATAAATTTTTAAATAACTAAAATAAAACAATTATTTTAACTAAATTTAAGATATTATAATATTATATATGATATAACTATTAATTTATATTTTATATAGAAATTAGTAAGATTAAATTATAAAAAATAAAGTTAAGTGCATTTTCTAGAAAGTGTGTGAAAGTAAATATGTTACACTAGTTTTCTTTAGATTCTACTATATTTAAGGCAATTAAGCTTCAATTTAGCTCTTTTATTATGATAACCTATAATTAATTAAGAATAATAAACATTACAACTATAATAAGTTTAATATTGAACTAATTAATTTAATAGATATGAATAAATGATTAACATGATACAAAGAAGTAAATTAATCCCTTTTATGTTTATTTTATTATTTTTTCTGGCAATAACAACTGTAAATGCAGCACAAATAGATGATACAGGCAATAATACTCAATTGTCACATAAAAGTAGTGAAGTAGTAACAGCTGTTGTATCACAGCCAGATATAAAAGTAGATGAAAACATAAAGATGCAAAAAAATATAAAAAAAGAACAAACACGTAATGTATCAAGTTTTGATGAATTATATGATACAATAGAGGATATAAAAACAAATTCAAATGAAACATCACAAACTATTAACCTTAATGCTGGAAACTATAATATTACAAAGACAATAAACTGGGGAAATACAACACATACAACAAAAACACTTACAATTAATGGAAACAATATAAAAGTTGATGGACAAAGACAATACCAGTTTATGAGTATATCAAATAATTACACACTTAATATCTACAATATCATATTAGAAAACTGTAGTGGTTCAGTATTTAAATCAAGTGGTAATTTAACAATTATTAACTCAAACTTCAAAAACAACAATGCAACAAGTGGCGGGGTTGTATATAATGAAGGATTTTTAGTTCTTAGAAATTCAAACCTTACAGACAACCATGCAACTAATAGTGGAGCATCAATATATAACAAGGCAAATGCTAGTATTACAAATACCTTATTTAAAGACAACACAGCAAAAACAGCTGCAGGTGTATATAATGATGGTGGAATGACAAATATTATAGATTCAAACTTCATCAGTAACATTGCAGATAATGGTGGAGCCCTTCTAAATTCAAATAATGGTACTATGAATATTATCCAATTATACTTCTTTGATAATAATGCAACAGTAGATGGTGGAGTATTATATAACAAAATAGGAAATTTAAATATTATACACTCAAATTTTACAAATAACAATGCAAAAAATAAAGCATCTGTAGTATACAATAGTGGAAGTCTACTAGTTGATGGATGTATACTAAGTGATAACTATGATAAAGAAAATTCTAGCATAGTATAAGATAACACAGCAGATAGTAGCATGGTATGTAAAAATAATATAATATCAAATACCTACACATCAAAGACAAAACAACAAATACGTATCTATTCACCAGTAAATAGAATAGATGAAACAGATGAGGTAATCTTCACAGTTGACGGTAGTAACATCACAGCTATAAATTCAGATGATGGATCATATATTGACTATACATATAACACAGCAGGAAGAAAAACAATACAAGTTACATCACCAATACTACCTGAAAATAATACAATAACATTAGTTGTTAAAGTTGAAGTAGAAATTGACGCGATAAATCTTAACACAATAGATGACACACCAGTATTTAACAATATTACACTAAAAGGAAACATAACAAATAATGGAATACTTGTAGGTGATGATGTACCTGTTATAATACAACTAAATGGAAGATATTATAATTCAACAGTAAAAAATGGTATTATTAATGAAACTATAGATACATCAAATCTTAAATCTGGAATGTATATAATAGCAGTAATTGCAAATCCTGACACTTCAAATGTAAAAGTTGAGACAACCATACTAAACATGATAAAACGTGAAATAGACAGAATTGATCTTAGAGTTGATAATGTAAATAAACAGCCAATCATAATTACAACCACAACATATAATGAGAATAATAATACCATAAATTCAGGACGTGTAATATTTAAAGTTGATGGTAGTGTAGTTGGTAGTGTAAATGTAGATGAAAATGGAGTAGCAGTACTTAATTACACAGATATTCTATGGGCAGGAAACTATGATATAAGTGTAGAATATACAAGTGACTACTACAACATGAAGACAAATAAAACAAAAATAGCAACAAGAAATGTGATTGACACACCAACTATTGAAACAAAAACTGTGACATATTCAACATCATCAACAATAAAAGTAAATCTTACATCAAATGGAGCAAAAGTTGCAGGAAGTATAGATTGTGATGCAAAGATAATTATAAATGGAGTAGAACGACAGCTTAATACAACATTTAGAAGTGGAAAACTTACAATAAAAATACCAAATGACATACCAGCAACAGGTAATGAATCTGATGGATATGACATCATAGTAAATATCAAAGAAAATGACATGTATGATGCAAAAGAGTTTATGGCTAAAGTATATATCCAGAAATCAAATGCAATACTACTACTTGATGTAGCAAATAAAAATATAACAACACTTGACACTCTCAAAGCAACAGTACAGATAATATCACCATCAGAACTTGATGGAAAAATAGCATTTACAATACTTAATAAATCCGATGTTATTACAACAATATATGCAGACATCATAGATACACAATCAACACTAAACTATGACCTTAATGGAACCATTCCAGCTGGTGAATATACACTAAAAGCTGCAATTACATCACCTAACTTTGAAGCAGCACAAGACATGACCAAAATAAACATAACACCTGTTGATGTAGCAGACCATGAAATCATAATAGGTGAAATAAAAACACTAGAGAACATTAAAATCAATGAAATACTTCTTGATGTAAATGGAGATGAACTAAAAGGAACCTCAAATATTGAAGTACTAATAGGCAACAAATCAGTACTTAATGTGACAATCACTGGTGGTAATTTAACTATTGAAATTCCAACAAATACACTAAAAGCAGCAACATATAATACAACAATAGTACTTAAAAATGTAGCATATAACATGAAAGTATTTATGACACAATTTAATATAACACGTCGTGATGTAGATATAACAATAGCACACAACAATCCCAAAGTACTCGGTGTACTTCAAATAAATACAACAATCTACAGTGCTATGAAATCTGTTGAATGTGGTGTTGTAACATTTAAAATCAATGGATGTACACTAAAAGATACAAATGGAAATACAATAAAAGTAGCAGTAAATAGTGGTGTTGCACAACTTAACTACACACTACCTGAAAGTATAGGACAAGGACTCTACAATATAACAGCACTATATTCTGATAAAAACTACTACAACAGTAATATAAAAACAGTAAATAATACACAAATTACAAGAGTTGACATGGAAGATATAATTGTTGAACCAGTTGAAATAAGAAAAGGTGAAAATACAATAATTGACATAACACTCAGAGATACTAATGGAAATACTATAGTTAAAGATGTTAAAGTTGTAATTAAACTTAACAATAAAACATTTATTCAAACTAAAACAACAGATGGAATATTAAACCTTGAACTTAACACATCAACACAAAAAGCAAAACAACACACAATAGATGTAATATTTGATAAAAATAGCCTCTACAACCAGCAAAGATGCACCATAAATTTAACAATCAAAAACAGAATAGCTGATATTAAAATAAATACACTCAACACAAAAACCACACAAACACTACCAATAGTTGTAATAGTACAAGAAGATGGTCAAAGTGTAAATGGTGGATTTGTAACATTTAAACTTAATGGTAAAACACTAAAAGATACACAAGGTAATGTGATTTATGCTGAAGTTGTTGATTCAAAAGCAATACTTTCATATAAACTACCAACCACCCTTGGATCTGGAAACTACACATTATGTGCACAATTTAGAAATAGTGACTTTGAAAGCACAGAAGCTGAAACAAGCCTTGAAATTACAAAATCAATAATAAATAATGAAACACTTGATTGTATGGTTGTAAAGTATGGATCTGACCTCACTATTAATTCAGACATATTTGACATGGCAGGAAGTAAAATTAAAGCAACAACCAAGGTGACAGTTAAATTAGATGATAAAACATTTATAACTACAGCAATTGTAAATGGAAAACTTAGACTTAAAGTTAATACAACCAATATGAAAGTTGGAAATCATACAATAATAGTTAAACTTGGTGAAAACTCATTATACTCATCTGCTAGGATTGAAATTCCAATTATTGTTGAAAATTAGGTGTTTTATTATATAACACCTTTAATCTCCCTTTTTTACTTTTTTTATTTCAATTTTTATTTTATTTTTGTTTTTAATTTTTTATTTGATTTTTTTTATCTATTTTTTGTGTTGATTTGTTATTTTTTTGTTGTTTATGGTGTTGTTTGTTATTTTTTTATTTTAAATATTTTTTATAATTTTTCTTGTTTTGTTTTAGTATACTATTTTTTCTCTTTATAATTAAACACTTTTTTAAAGCTTATTTTCTTGTTTTATTTATTTTTAAATATTTAAATATTATTTTATTGAAATTATTTAATTGTAGTTGATTTTTAAGAATTATAAGTGCTTTATTTTAGAAATAAATAAGTTTTTAGTAAAACTAACTAAATTAAAGTTTTATAATAATCGTACTTTCTAAAATATTTGCTTAAATTAAAATTAAACTATGGTAAGTATTTAACAATTTAATAAAAAAAGTGGGATGAAAAAATAATGATAAATAAGAAAAAAATATTTTCTTTTATATTTATCTTAATATTTTTCATAATGATAATATCAGCAGCAAATGCAGCAGATACAAATGCTACAAATGATATTAAAAAAGATACAACTGCTAAATTATCACCTGAATTAGACGATTCAGTAGCAGAAGTATCACAAAAAGACATTGTGCAAAATAAGACACAAAAAGAAAATATAAAAGAAACAACAAAAACCCAGAAAAATGCTAAAGAAAATACAATAAAACAAACACAGAAAAATTCTAAACTAAACACCATAAAAGAAACAAAACAAGATACAATAAAAGAAACAACAGTAAATAACTACCAAGAATTATATAATAAAATCGAAGATATTAAGGCAAACTCAACAAATCTTGAGGAAGTAATCAACCTAAATCCTGGAGACTATAAAATAACCGAGACAATAGTATGGGGAAATGCCGCTCATACAAAAAAACTAACAATCAATGGAAACAACCAGACAATAAATGGACAAGACAAGTACAGATTCTTACATATACTAAAAGGAAGCACATTATATCTTAACAATATAACAATAGATCACTGCTTCATAAATCGTTCAACATCAACTAATGGTGGAGGAGCAATATATAATGAAGGTGAAACCACAATAAATAACACAATTATAAAAAATACTTGTTCATCAAAAAGTACAGAATCCTTTAGTGGTGGAGCAATAAGAAACGATGCAAATCTAACAATAATCAACTCAAAAATAGACAATTGTCATGCACTAAATGGAAGTGGAGGAGCAATATATAGTAGTGGATACTATGAAAGTGATCAATATATTGAATCAAAGCTCATAATTGAAAATTCAACAATAAACAACTGTACAACAGCACCAAATGGTGCAGGTGGAGCAATATATAGTAGTGGATATGCAGTTATTGAAAATTCAAACTTCACAAATAACTGGGCTCGTAACGGAGGAGCATTATATATTATCAATGAAACTATAAAAGCACCTAATGGAAATTACATTATTCGAAATTCAAACTTCATAAATAATACGGCAAACTGGGCAGGAGCAATATTTAACTACCGAGAATCAAATGTAACAATAACTTCATCAAACTTCACAGGAAACAAAGCATCTGATATAGCAGGAGCAATTTTTGGTCATATGTTAGTTACAAATACAACAATTATAAACTCAACATTCACAAATAACACAGCATTAAATGGTTATGGTGGAGCTGTTAAAAATGATAATAATATGACAATAATTAACTCAACCTTCATAAATAACTCAGCATTAAATGGTTCAGGTGGAGCTATTGACTCTGAGCATAACATGACAATAATTAACTCAATATTTAAAAATAACAGAGCAAAAAAAGCTGGTGCAATTGTAATTTATGGTGAAAATATGAATATGACTGGTTTAATTATTGAAAATAACAATGCAACTAGCCGTGAAGGAGCAATATTTACAGGTATGTCTTGTAATATTACAATTAACAACTCAACAATTATAAATAATTATGATATGAATGGAACATCAGTATATCTATATACAAATTCAGCAAGTAACATAACAATATCAAATACAACAATCAATAATACATATAAAGCAAATGCATCAGAGCCTGTAAATATAACATCACCTATACAAATGGAAAATCTTGATATAAAAGAAGTTAGATTTACACTTGAAGATAAAACAATTACAACAACAAAAGATAAAAAAACAAACATGGTAATGATAAACTATACATTCTACAATGTAGGTATAATTCCTGCAAATGTTAAGTTTAGTTCACTTTTTACCCAGAATAATGACTTTAATGCTATAATGGATGTAAGTCCTGTTGATACACAAATAAAAATATACTCCTATAACACTACAATAAAAACACTAAATAACTTTACAATAATTGATGCTACAATAAAAACAATAAACAATAAAAATATTGTGGGTGAGATACCTGTTGACTTCCTTATTAATGGAGTAAAAGTACATAATATAACAACAGTTGATGGTAAAATCTACAGAATAATACTACCTACAGATAAATACATTGCAGGTGAATATAACTTCACAATACAATCAAAACAGACACCAATATATAATCCATCAAATGCAACAAGAACATTTAAAATAAAAAATAGAACAGCAACAATCACAATAAATACAAACACACCAAAAGTAGAAGGAGAACTTACAGCAAACATAACAATACGTGATGAGACAGGTCTTGTAAATCGTGGAAAAATAATAGTACTTGTAAATGGAACACAGATCTCAGAGCCAATAAGTATAGATAATGGAAAAACATCAATAGAATACACACTTCCATCAACAATAAAAGCAGGAAAATCAGACATTACTGTTCAATATATTGATAAATATACAAACTATGCAGAAACAACAAAAGCATTCAATGTAGAAAAATATGACATTAATGCTGAAATTAAAGATATTACAATAAAAACACTACAAAATACAACAATAAACACACAAGTAGTAGACACTCAGGGAAATATAATAACACAAGATATGGACGTTGAAGTATTCCTAGGTAATGTGTCTGTTTTAAATACAACAACAAGAGACTCAAAACTTGATATTACAATTCCAACAGACAAATACCTTGCAGGAAAATATGATCTAACATTTAAATTTAAAGGAAATGAAAAATATAATCCTCTTGATAAAACAGTAAAACTCACAATAGAAAATCGTGATGCAATAGTAAACATCATAACAAACACTCCAAAAACACTAGAAGAACTTGAAATAACAGTAAATGTTAATGAAAATACAACACCACTAAATGGTGGATATGTGGTTTTATTAATCAATTCAAAAACACTAAAAGATACAAATAATAAAACAATAAAACTCCCTGTTGAAAATGGAGTAGTAAAATATAATTATAAATTACTCGGCTTATACAAAGCAGGAATGCATAATATCACAGCAAAATACATCAATAAATACTACAACACTGCAATAAATACAACTAAATTCAACGTACTTCTAACAGACATTACAGGAGAACTTAATCCAATAACAGCTAAAACACTCGAAAAAATAACAGTAAACATTCCAATAGTTGATGAAAATGGTAACAAATTAATTAAAGATACAAAAGTTGTAGTGAAACTTAATGGAAAAACCTACCAGAAAATGGAAATTAAAGATGGACAACTAGCATTTAACATATCATCAGAGAGATTCAGAGCAGATAAAACATACACACTAAAAATAATCCTTGGTAAAAACTCCATATACAATAACCTATCACTAAATACAACAATAAACATGCAAATACGTAAAGTAAACATTGAAATTGAACCAATAGTTGACATACACACAACACAACTAATACCAGTAAATGCACTAATAAAAGACATGGAAGGCAATCCTATAGATGGACGTGTTCTCTTTAAAATTAATGGAAAAACACAACTTGATGAAAACTTAAAACCAGTATTTTTCGAAGTAAGAAATGGAGTAGTTGATGCAACATATAAACTACCTGTAACAATAAATCGAAACTACAAAATAGAACTAGTACACTCAGCAATTGGATATGAAAGATCAGCAGCAAGCATAACATTTAAAGCACAAAAAACAGATCTTGCAGATCCAACAATAAAACCAATAACAATAACAAAAGGATCAAATACAACAATCACTACACTACTTGAAGATATTTATGGACAAAAAATAGCAAGAACATCAAAAATATCAATAAAAGTCGATGGAAAAACACAACTAAGTGGAGTAGAAATTACATCAGGACTCATCAATAAAACAATTGATACACAAACACTAAAATCTGGAAATCATAAAATAACACTAGTAATAGGAGAAAATACAGTCTATAATAAGAAAGTTGTGGAAGTACCACTCACTGTTGAATAAAATCTTAAAAAAAGGAAAGAGGGTGGAATTGGATGAAAAGTGGTGATGATAAAAATTAAAATTTCTAATTAATTAAAATTTCAAAATAAGAAAAAGTTCTTTCCCCCTAACTTCTCATCTTCCCCCCATTCTCTTTTTTTCATTATTTAATTTTGTATTAGATTCCATTGTGCATGGTTTTTGCTAGATTTTGTGCATATTCTAGTGGATTTTTTGGATTATTTATTTCAATTTCAGGATCAATTTTATTTAAACTACTTGCATATTCTGGATTTTCGCTTTTTTGCTGATCTATTTTATGGTTTTCAACTTCTATGTAGAGTGCATCTATTAGGTTTCTGATTGATTCATATATTACTAGTTCTCCTTTAAATTTATTATCATCTAGCATTAGATTTGTTAATGTTTTAATTAACTGTTTTATCTCAGAAATACCACACCTACATCTACATAGCATGTCTTCAACTTCATAGTATGCATCGATGAGTGAATCTATTTCATCTTTGTTGTGTCTAAATACTACTCTTATATTAAAAAGTACCATTTTAAGGTAGTGATTTGTGTTTTTATTTAAGTTTTCATTACTAGCATTTAGTATGTCATCAATTTCTAGAACTTCAAGCTTCTTTGTTTTCATATATAATATCCTCATCTAATTTTTTTAATTACTTTATCTAGTATTATCATTTATTTTTCTAAATTTAAATTACTTTAATTAATAATGTTTTATAGATGTATTATAATAGAAATACAATACAAACGAAAAAACAGAAAAAGCATATTATTTTATTTATTATTTTTTTTTAAGTGATTAATTATGAAGTCAATGTCAAATGTAGATATATACACAATAGTTAAGGAATTAAATGAACAAATTACAGGAGCACGTGTTGATAAGGCATATCAGCCATCATATGATACAATACGTATAAAACTCAGAAAACCAGGAGAAGGAAGAGTTGACCTACTAATGCAAGCAGGTGTACGTATACATCTTACAGACTATCCTCAGCCAAATCCTACAATTCCACCAAACTTTCCAATGCTTCTAAGAAAACATCTTAGTGGTGGAATAATAACATCAATAAAACAGCATGATTTTGATAGAATTGTAGAAATAAACATTAAAAAGAAGGATACACAGTACACCATTATTGTTGAGCTTTTCAGTAAAGGAAATGTAATTCTTCTTGATGGTGATAAGAATATTATCTCACCACTTAAACATAAACAATGGCAGGATCGTAAAATAACAGCACACCAGCAATATAAATATCCACCAGAAAAGGGTATTATTATAAGTGATACAAACTTTGATGAAATAAAAAGTATTTGTATGGAATCTGACCGTGATATTGTACGTACTCTTGCAACAAATGGTCTTGGAGGACTATATGCAGAAGAAATTATAACATACACAGATCTTGACAAGAATGCCATGGCAAATGAACTTACAGATGCACAGATTAAACAGTTAAGTGATGCTGTTGCTACATTATTTAA
Organism: Methanosphaera sp.; assembly: GCF_022768985.1. Taxonomy (NCBI): domain Archaea; kingdom Methanobacteriati; phylum Methanobacteriota; class Methanobacteria; order Methanobacteriales; family Methanobacteriaceae; genus Methanosphaera; species Methanosphaera sp. The sequence continues at coordinate 50,860 of NZ_JALEKL010000008.1, forward strand.
TAAAATAGAAGATGATTTTAATGCACAAATCATCAAAGAATCAAATGATGATAACTCTAAAAATAAGGATTTTGTTGCAATAAACCTAAATAAATACGCAGACTTTAGAAGTGTTACATTTGACACATTTAACAAGGCAGCTGATGAATTTTACAGCAAACAGATAAATAAGGATATAAAATCAGAGGAAGAAAAAGCATGGGCAAAACGTATTGGTAAGTTTGAAAAAAGACTTAAAATGCAACAAGAAACCAAGCAGGGATTTTATGATACCATTGAAAAATCACAGAAACGTGGAAATATGATCTATGCATACTATAGTGATATTGAATCAATACTTGCTATTATTAACCAGGCACGTTCTAATCATTCCTGGCAGGAAATTGCATCAATCATTAAAAAATCTAAAAAAGATAAGGAAAATGGTATTGCAGAGCTTGAACATATTGAATCTGTAAGTAAGATGGGTGTTTTAACACTAAAATATGATGATGTAGTATTTGATGTTGATGCAAATATTCCAATTGCTGAGAGTGCTGCCATATACTATAATAAGGCAAAAAAGGCTAAAGGTAAAATTAGTGGTGTAAATACGGCAATTGCAAATACAGAAGCTGAAATTGAAAAGCTTCAAAAGAAGAAGTCTGTTGCAATTGAAAAACTTGAAGAAACACAGAAAAAACGTAACCAGAAACGTAAACTTAAATGGTTTGAAAAGTTCCGCTGGTGTATTAGTCGTGATGGCTACATGATTCTTGCAGGACGTGATGCAATAAGTAATGAACAGGTTGTAAATAAGCATTCAACAAATAATGATATTTACTTCCACTGTGATATTCATGGTGCTCCATCAACAGTTATACAAAACACCCAGGGTGGTGAAATTCCAGAAACTACACTCTATGATGCTGCATGTCTTGCTGGAAGCTATAGTAGTGCATGGAATGATGGCTTTTCATCATATGATGTATACTGGGTAGGTATGGATCAGGTATCTAAAACTCCTCAAAGTGGAGAGTTCATAAAGAAAGGATCATTTATTATTCGTGGAAAACGTAACTATGTACGTAATGTTCCACTACTCATTGCTATTGGAATTGTTCAATATGATGGTAATGAACATGTAATGGCAGGTCCTGTTGAATGTATAAAGGTGATGTGTGCAAATTATGTAATTATTAAGCCAGGATTTACCAAAAAAGAGGCAATATCTAAGGAAATTCTTCATATTATTGATCCTGAACATAAATTTATGCTAGATGATGTTGTACGTTGTCTACCTAGTGGTAAGTGTGATATTTTAGATGAACGTGAATATGAACAGAAATACTTACGTAAATATTAACCACCCTATTTTATTTTTTTTTCTATTTTTTCTATTACTTTTCATGATAATTTTTAGGCATAACTTAATTTTAACGGAGTTATATTTTTAATAGAACCTAAATTTCAAATTAAATTAACTAAAAAAGCATGTATAATTTTAAAAAACTCCAACTAAAATATAAATTTAAGCATACTTAAAAAAAGACACTTATAAAGCCCCTATATAATAAATATATAAAACAGAAACATACTTAAAAAATTATCAATGGAGGGATCAGCAAAGTTGATAAATCAAAACAATGAAAAAGATGGATACTACAATGAAGTAAACAAAATTCTGATTTTAATTTTAATACTTAACCTAATAGTAGCAGCAGCAAAAATAATAACAGGAGCAGTATTTAACATACTAAGTATGATGTCAGATGGATATGACTCCTTCTTTGATGGAATATCAAACATAACAGGAATAATAGCACTAGTAATTGCAAGAAAACCAGAAGATAAAGAACACCAGTATGGACATTCAAAAGCTGAAACATTTGCATCAATATTTATAGCAATACTACTACTAATAGTATCAGCAGGAATTGTAAAATCAGCAATAGACAGATTCTATGGAGTAGGAATACCAAACATAACACTAATAAGCTTCATAGTACTAATCATAACACTACTAATTAATGTATTTGTCACACGTTATGAATACAAAAAAGGAGTAGAACTAAAAAGTGACCTACTAATATCAGATAGTAAACATACAAAATCAGACATATATGCAACATTAATGATACTAATAGGAATGGTATTTATAAAACTAGGATTTCCAATACTTGACCCAATACTATCAATAGTAATGGCAATAATAATCCTAAAAACAGGACTAGAAATACTAAAAGACAACATAAACATACTAATGGACAAATCAGTACTAGATGAAAACCAGATCAGAAACATAATCTATGAAGAAGATGAAATCATCAATGTACACAACATAAGAACAAGAGGAACACCAGCAATGGTATATCTTGACATGCATCTTGTAATATGTGGAAGTCTACCACTAAAAGATGCATATAACATAGTATGCAAATGCCAGAAAAATATAAAAGATAAAATACCAGAAATAAAAGACATCGTAGTACACCTTGAATCAGAAGAAGGACTAAAAGATGAAATACACTACGAATAAAGTGTGTACTATACATAATCCCCCTTATTATACCTTTTTTTAAAATTTTCAATACCTATAAATTCACTATTTTTTTACATTAAATCTTAAAATTTTAATAGAAATATTAAACAAATATAATAATACTATTCAAATTTAGGATAACTTTTCAAATAATTTAATAAAGGGGAATAAAAAAATATGAATCAAGATGAAAATTACACAAAACTATCACATATACTAAAAGATACAAAACTCTTCAATGAAGACTACTACCGCAAACACAACCAAGACCTACCAATAGGTGAGGATGCAGCAAAATACTACATAGAAAACAACAGAACACAACTAAGATGTCCAAGCCAATACTTCCACCCAGGATGGTACAAAAACCACTATGAAGACGTGAAAAAAAGCAACATAGAACCACTCATGCACTACCTGCTTTTTGGACAATATGAAGACAGACTATACAGATATGCACCAGTAGACTTTAAAAAACTAGACATACCAAACAAAGCAGAAGTAAAAAAGTACTATGATACAATATTTAATTCCCCACTATTTGACATAAACTACTACCTAAAACACAATGGAAACATAGACCTTGAAGGATACGACCCAATAGTACACTACATACTAAAAGGAGCACAAATGGGATATAACCCATCAAAAAACTTCAACACACAAAAATACTTGCTTGAACATAAAACAGACAAACTAATGACAAACCCACTATATCACTACATAAAATATGGAGATAAAATAACAGATAAAAAAGTTATCAATGAATTTGACAAACAAACAGGACTCATATCAAAGAAAAGATATCCAAGAGGAACAGTAAAAGACATACTAGAACACCTAGAAAAAAAGGTATCAATAATAATACCAGTATATAATGCATATGAAGAAACATGTGACTGTATCCGTAGTGTACTACTAAATACTGATGCAAACTATGAACTTATCATAATAAACGATGCAAGCCCTGATGAACGCATAAAACCACTACTTGATTCCCTCGAAGGAATTGAAAATGTACGCATAATCCACAACGAAGAAAATCAGGGATTTGTAAAAAATGTAAACAAGGGGATGGTACTTGCAGCAGACAACGATGTTGTACTACTAAATAGTGATACAATAGTAACACCACGCTGGCTATCAAAAATGGTAACAGCAGCATATAGTGACTCAACAATAGCAACAGCAACACCACTATCAAGTGCATCAGACATAAGTGTACCATCACTTGGTGAGAGTAAAGATCAACTCTTTTTAAATAAAAATGCATATCAGGTATCAAAAATAGACTATGACTCATACCTTGAAAGTCCAACAGGAAATGGATTTTGTTTATATGTAAAAAGAGGAGCAATAAGAAAACTAGGAATGTTTGATACAATCTTTGAAAAAGGATATGGAGAAGAAACAGACTTCACAAGCCGAGCACATAAGGCAGGATGGAAAAACATACGAGTACTAGATGTATTCATATACCACAGACGCCATGCATCATTCACATCAGAAAAATCAAACTACTACAAAGCACGAAACAAGAAAATAATACAACAAAGATACCCAGAAGTATATGACATGTGGGATAATTTTGTTAAAACACCACACCTACAAGATACACTAGAGAAGATAAAAAAGAATGTAATGCCATATTCTAATGGAGAAAAAATACTTTTTGTTACAGAAATGAAAGACAGCCAACCTGTCATAACAGATGAATTCTACAAAATAGCTGAAAAATATGATACACATATTTTAGCATTAGATAAAGAGGGAATGGCATTATTTATATATGATGGAATCTCAAAATTCACACCAATATACTCAAATAAATTAATGCAGAAAAGTAAATTAGATGCACAAAGATCTTACTTTAATATACTGGTAAATCAGAGATATGACCTAATGTTTATAAGACAATTTAAGTACTATCTTAGTTATGAATTTAGTAATTTAAATGAATTTATTAAATATGCAAAACCACTAGAAATTAAAACAATTAATGAAGGAATGTATCATGAAGATTTACTAAGTTTAATTGAGAAAAAACTTAATCCTATTAAATCACTAGATGAGATAGTTGAAGATAAGAAAAATGAATTTAGCTTCAAAGACAAAAAAGTAGCAGTATATACAGCAGTAACAGGTGGATATGATGATGTTATAATACCATCTGTTGTTGAAGAAGACTTTGACTACATATGTTTCACAGATAATGAAGACTTTAAATCTGACTTCTGGGAAGTACGATATATTACAGATTCAGATGATCTTGACAATATCAGAAAAGCACGTAAATGTAAAATACTTCCACATAAATACTTACCAGAATATGATTGTAGCTTTTGGATAGATGGAAACTTTAACACTATCGGATCTCTTAAAGATTATGTTAAAAAATACTATAAAAATAACAAATTACTTGCAATAGAACATGAAGAAAGACGTTGTATATATAGAGAAGCTCAAGCATGTATAGATCAAAATAAAGATTCAATAGAAAAAATTGAAAACCAGATTAACAGGTATAAAGAAGAAGGATATCCTTATCATAATGGTCTAGTTGCAAGTGGAATACTCTTCCGTGAACATAAAGATAGTGAACTTATTGATGTAATGAATACATGGTATGATGAAGTTAAAAATTACAGCTACCGTGACCAGTTAAGTTTCAACTATGCATGTTGGAAACATAACTTTAAATTTGATCTTAGTGATCTTTACTACTTTAAAAATGAGTACTTTGAAAGACTTGGACATACAAAAAATAAGAAGTTTGATGGAAAACTTAGACATTTACGTTATGATAATGAAACTAAAGATCAAATACTTACAAAGCTACAAGAGCCAACAACAATTATCATCCCAATATATAATGCATATGATGATACACAAAAATGTATAAAATCTGTGATAAGAAATACAAAACTACCATATGAACTATTACTTATTAATGATAATAGTCCTGATGAACGTATTGAACCAATGCTTCGTGACTTCGAGGAAAGATATGAAAATATTCATGTTATATCAAATCCAGTAAATAAGGGCTTTGTAAAAAATGTAAATATTGGATTACAATATGATGATAATGATGTATTACTTCTAAATAGTGATACTATTGTTACAGAAAAATGGCTTATGAAACTTAAATGTTGTGCATATGAAAGTAGTGATATTGCAACAGTAACACCTGTTTCAAATAAGGCTGGTGCATTTTCTGTACCTGTTATGAATTATTCAAATTGTATTGCACCTGAAGTTGGACTTAAATCAACAGCAAATATCATAGAAAAACTCAGCTCTGATTCAATTGATACACCGACAGCTAATGGATTTTGTATGTTTATTAAACGTGAAGTTATTGATAAAGTAGGTCTTTTTGATCTTAACTTTGGACGTGGATATTGTGAGGAAAATGATTTCTCAATGCGTGCATTAAATGCTGGATATAGAAATGTTATAGATACAACAACATACATATTCCATAATCATAGTAGTTCATTTGGTGAAGAAAAACTTAAACTAATGGAAAAAAACAGACAATATCTTGATGCAAAACATCCAACATATAAAGCTAAAATTACACAACTTGTTAATGATGAAAAATATGCTCAAATTCGTGCAGATATTTCAGATGCATTAAAGCCTGAAAATATAGAAGATTATGATACTAAAAATCTGTTATATGTAATGCATGAAGGAAAAGGTGGAACACTCTATACATCAGTAGATTTAATGCAACATGTATCTGATGAATATAATATTTATCTTCTAACTGCAAGTCGTCGAGATATGAAACTATTTAAGTATCAGAAAGTATCTGTAGATGATGGTGGAATTGAAAATGATAGAGAGTTTGAAAAACATCTAAAGCAAATTGAACAATGGGATTTCAAATCAAAATACACAATAGCTGAAGCATCAAATCCTGAATTTGAATTAATATACTTTAATGTCCTAAAACAATTAAATATTGACTTAGTTCATACACGTCATCTTGTACGTCATACATTTGATCTTCCAAGAGTTGCAAATTTAATGGGAATTAAAGTTCTTTTATCATTCCATGATTTCTACTTTGTATGCCCATCACATAATCTTATAGATGATAAAGGTAAATATTGTAATGGTATATGTACACCAATGACAACAGAAGATCCAGATGAAGGTCAATGTAGTGTTATGTTAGGTCTTGGTGTTCCTGTTGCTAAAAGATTTAATGAAACATGGCATGAACTTGTCTCTGAGATGTTTGAGAACTGTTCAGAATTTATAACAACATCAAAATCAGCATATGATATCTATACACGAATATATCCACAACTTAAAGAGAAGCCATTCCATATCATTGAACATGGACGAGATCTTAAAATACCAGATAATATTGAAATAACAACAGATATAGAAAATGATGATCCTATACGTATAGTTGTACCTGGTAATATTAGTATAAGTAAAGGTGCAGATTATGTCTATGATCTTAAAAAATGTGATAAGGATAATAAGATTGAACTTCACTTTATGGGTGATGTATATGGAGAATATGACTTTGAAAAAGTAGGAGTTGTTCATGGTCGTTATAAACGTTCTGAATTTAATGATATTGTTCATTCAATAAATCCTCATTTCATTGGTATTTTCTCGATCTGGCCTGAAACTTACTGTCATACATTAACTGAGGCTTGGAGTAGTGGTGTTCCTGTTTTATGTCAGGATCTTGGTGCTCCTGGTGAACGTATTAGGGCTAATGGTGGAGGATATCTCATATCATCTGATCCAAAAGAGGCATATGAGCAGATTATCTCATTTAAAGATAAACCTGCAGAATATGAAGAGATCATGAAGTCTATTGAGGATATAACAATTAAGTCTACAAGGCAGATGGCAGATGAATATCTTAGAATTTATAATAGTAATATGAAAAATGTATTATATCTTCAAAATAGTAATGATTTGAAATTAAGTAGTGAAGTAGGTAAGCTTTCATCTAATTCATATGTTCTTACCTCTGATGAAAATAGTATAAAACTTTATATGTATGATGAAATTGAACCAGATTATGGAGAGTTTGGTCGAAATTTTTAGAAGTTGGAAGATGGAATACCACACAACTTCATGGAAATGACGTAGTTTATGACTATGATGATGTATTTAATGAAATAATTGAGAAGTTTCATATAGACTTAGTTGTTATTAAACAATTAGATCATCATAGCTTTAATGTAGCTAGAATTGCACATAAATTAAATGCTAAAGTTGTATGTCAACTATGTGATTTTAGCTATATTTGTCCATTATTTAGCCGAAGTGCAGATAAATGTATTTGTAATGGGAACTGTCTTCCAATAAAAATTAAGGACAATATATGTGATAAATGTAATGAAAATATCACACATGAATATAAAGATTTCATAGATGAATATAGATCTAAAATTAGTGATATGTTTAGTTTCTGTGATGAATTTATTACATCATCAAACTATGCATATAAGATATATAGACAGGTTTATAATATTCTTAATAATAAACCATTTAAGGTAGTAGAGCCTGGATTTAACAAAGTTTTATGTACTTCTAGTAGTGGCATGTTTGATATAAGATGTGCCAATAAGATAAAAATTGCAGCTATTATTTATAATAATTTTGATATGCAATTTATCCATGAAATTGAAAAATGTGATGTAAACAATAAAGTTGAAATATATCCAACAAGTCTTGATAACTTAGATGTTACTGTTAACTTAAATAATCCTCACTTTATTGGATTGTTTTCACAAATTCCAGTGGTTTATCCATACACTATTAGCAGACTATTTAAGTATAGTATTCCTCTTTTATGTCTTGATGGTATAAATTCAATTGTTCCAAAAAGTCTTGGTGGATGTTTCATCTTGCCATCTGATGCAAAAGGTGCATATATACGCATTTGTAAAATATCTGAAAATAAGATACGTTATAATGTTGCACAAAATGAAATTGCAAACATTAGAATTTAATTCAATTAATAATTCTACAGATAACACTATTGAGGTATATAGAAATAATCTTAATTTTAATGTTTTATATGTTCTTCATGATGGTGGTGGTGGAGTATTATATGCAATGTATGATATTATACGTAATCTACCAAGTAATTTTAATGTTTATATTCTCAGGGGTGGTATTGATAAGTTCAGATTATATAAATATAGATCAGGTAGTGATTATGAACTTTCAAGTGATGATAGATCAATATATCATAACTTCAAATTAATAAGTGAATGGAATATTAAACATAAATACACAATTAAAAGTGAGAGCATAAGACAATACAGACAGATATACAGACACATACTATTTGAGTATCATATTGATGTTGTTCATATTCATCATTTAATTAAACATACATTTGACATTGCACATATTGCACATGATATGAATATTAAGACAATACTATCAATTCATGACTTCTACTATGTATGTCCATCTTATAATCTCTTTGATGATAAAGGACAATATTGTGGTGGTAGATGTAGCCCTATTATGACAAATGATCCAATAAAAGGTCAATGTTATGTTCCAAAAAATATACGACCACCTCTTCTTAAGGAATTTATAGCTCAGTGGAGAGAACAGGTAAGAGATATGTTTAGTTGTATATCTGAAATAATTGTTCCATCACAGTTTGTATACAATCTATATACTAACTTCTATCCTGAAATTAAGCAAAAGCTTCACATTATAGAACATGGATATGACAGTAGTAGTTATGAAATAACACCAGCAGATAACCTGAAAACAAGACCAATACGTATTCTTATACCAGGAAATATTGGATATCATAAAGGTGCTTGGTTTATCACCAAACTTAAAGAACTTGATGTTGATGGTAACATTGAACTGCACTTTATTGGTAAATTAAGCAGAGAATATGAACTTGAAAAAGTTGGTATATATCATGGAGAATATGAAAGAGGTGACTTTAACAAGTTTGTTGATGAAATAAAACCACACTTTATTGGAATATTTTCTATATGTGCTGAAACATACTGCTACACCCTAACTGAGGCATGGAGTAGTAAAACACCAGTAGTTGCCCTTGATATGGGAGCAGTGGGTGAGCGTATACGCACTAATGGTGGAGGATATCTACTATCTAATGATCCAAATGTTGCATATCGTGAAATTATAGAACTATCTGGTGATGTTAAATCATATCTTGACATGAAAGATGAAATTGAAGATATTAAAATTACTTCAACAAGTGATATAACAGGTGAATATGTTGATCTTTACATGAAAAATATAAAGTAATTCTTCTTTCATCTTATTTTACCTTTTTTTTCATTATCTATTAATATTAGTAAAATGTATAAATAGGAATTAATATATATTAAATATAGTATTTATTAATGGAATTATTTCCTCGAATTTAATTGAGGATTTTATATTTCATAGGGACGAAAAATTGAATAAATTAATTTTTTTAAATAGTTGATAAAATGAAAGCAATAACAGTAATGTCTTATGAACACTTTATAGGTGGATTAATAGCTGGTATTATTTCCGCAGTATTCAGTCTTAAAGGTATTCTTCCTATTACAAACTCTGTACTAGGTGTTATTATATCTTTAATTATTGTTTACTTACTTGGAAAACATGCAGAAAATAAGTTTGGACGTGAAGAAATATCACTCGGTACATGGGTAATGAATGGTGTTGTACCATACTACTTTATTTGGATGGTAGTTTGGATTCTTCTTTTAAACTACTTACCTGTATTTATACCTGGTGTAGTATTATAGAAACTTATTTATCCACACCCCACTTTTAATCTTTTTTTAAAATTTTACTTTTTTTTATTTTAGATGAACTTTCTTTTTAGAGATCTTATTTTTTTTTATATTATTTCATGGGAGATATTGAAAATTTATGTGTTCTATAGTTGGTATTAATGGAAAATTTAGTTGTAGTGATGTTGAAGTTATGCTTGAAACTCTAAAGCATAGAGGACCTGATGGATATGGAATTTATACAGATGGTAATATATACTACAACTGTTTTGATGATATAAATAGTTGTGATGATGGATTTATTATGGCTCATAACTTACTTTCTATTGTTGGTGATGTAAAACTTCAACCATTTAAGTGTGGTGATCTTACAATAGTTGCAAATGCTGAGTTATACAATTATAAACAGCTTATAGATGATTTTAATTTAGATATTGATGCTAGTAGCTGTTCTGATTGTGAAATTATTGTTGAAATTATTGAAAGAAATTATAATGGTAATCTTTATGATGCTGTGATAAAATCTATTGATGTTTTTGATGGTGATTATGCATTTGCTATTACTGATGGATGTGACTATATTGTTATGCGTGACAATTATGGAATTAAGCCACTATATTATGGATGTAACAGTGATAAATTTGCATTTGCATCAGAGCAGAAAGCATTAAAAAGCATTGGCATAACAGATATTGAAAATCTTAACCCACGATGTATGATATATAATGATAAAATCATAAAATATAGAAGTGAACCCAAACGTGACATATTCTATGATGACTACAACACGGCAGTAGAAGATCTTAAAGATGCACTAACACAATCAGTAGCAAAACGTGTTGAAGATCTTGAAAGTGTTGCAGTACTGTTTTCTGCTGGTGTTGATAGTAGTATTGTTGTTCAAATACTAAAAAATCTAGAAAAAGACATACAACTCTACACAGTAGGTGTTGAAAATAGTCAAGACTTAAAAGTTGCACGAAATGTAGCAAGCGATATGCACCTGCCCCTTAATGAATGGGTAATAGACCAGGAAGTTGTAGAAAACTACTTCTATGATACAATAGATACAATAGAAAGTAATAATATCATGAAAATAGGTGTGGGTATGACAATTAAATTAACATCAAAACTTGCACATGATGATGGATATAAGGTAATGCTAACAGGACAGGGTGCTGATGAACTATTTGCAGGATACAACCGTTATGCAAAAAAATACGACACACCAGATTTACTATATCAAGAACTTGAATGTGACCTTAATAACATCTATAATGTAAATCTTGAACGTGATGATAAATCAGCAATGTCAAACTCTGTAGAACTTAGAGTACCATTTCTAGATTTTAATGTTGTAGATGTAGCAGTACAGATGCCATATAACTACCTGATACATTCAAATGATGATAAGATACGAAAACATATTCTTCGTGATGTAGCCCTAAAACTTGGATTACCAGAAGATGTTGCAAAACGTCCAAAAAAGGCTGCACAATATGCAACAGGTATTGATAAAACAATACGAAAAAAACTACTAAAAAAGGATGAATATAGAAAACTTATTGAAAACTAGATAAACTTATTTAAGTAATTTTAAACATAAATATGATACAGTAATAAGTATATATTTTAGATAAAAACTATGAAGATAACTAATATTTATTAAAACTTAATAATAAAAAAAATTAATAGGAGCATAAATACTATGGAAATTAATCAGGAAGCAGAAAATATATTAAAAAAGTTTTCAGAAGAACTTGATCAAATACCTGATCTTGAAGAAACACAATATCTCGTAGATAACCTTAATCGTATGCGTGAAGATAAATCTTCAAACTCTGATTATGAAAAAATACTACGTAATGCACGTGTTGACAAAAATGGAAGTATAGTATCAGAAAAAGGGAAATGGACAAAATGAGATTAAAACTATTAATAGAATTGCCAGATACACCAGGGCAACTTGTTAATATACTAAGACCACTTTCAGGACTTGGTGCTAATATATCAACAATAATCCATGAACATGATAATCGTACAGCAGATGGAAGAATACCTGTACATTTTACAATTGAAGGATCACGTGAAATACTCAAACGTGGACTTGAAGTAATACGTTCAGAGGATGTTAATATAATAGAAATTGATGGTGTTCTACAAAAACAAAAACAAACACTACTACTTCTTGGAAGTTCTTCAAGTCAAGACATTATGAAGACAGTATATAAGATTGAAGATTTAAATGATATAAAAATTACAGGAGTAGATCTTAGTATTGGTAGTGATCTTGAAGAATCAGTATGTAAACTCATTATTGAAACAACAAATAATAAACAATTAGAAGCAGTTCGTCAAATACAAGAAATTACAGATGAAGATGGACTAGTATTAATTAAGCAAATCTAAAATAGGGAGTAAAAAAATATGAGTGTAAATAAGCTTAGATTATGTATTCTTGGTTTTGGAGCAGTAGGACAGGGTCTTGCAAAAGTTATCTTAATGAAGCATGATGAACTTATTGAAAGATATGGACTTGACCTTGAAATAACAGCAATATCAGACAGTAGTGGAGCTGCAATATGCCCTGATGGAATTGATCCACAAGTTGCTCTTGACATAAAAGAAGAAACTGGTAAAATATCCAACTACCCAGACTATGGAGTAGAATCAATAGATGGTATTGGAGTACTAGAGGAATGTGAATATGATTGTCTTGTTGAAGTTACACCAACAAATATTGATGATGGAGAACCAACACGCAGTAATATTCTAAAGGCAATGAATGATAAAAAACATGTTGTTACATCAAATAAAGGACCTCTTGCTTTAAACTTTAAAGAGTTAATAGAAACAGCACGCCAAAACAATGTAAAATTCCGTTTTGAAGCATCTGTTGGTGGAACAATGCCTGTAATAAACCTTGGACGTGAAGCTCTTGCTGGAAATAAAATCCACTCAGTACAGGGAATATTAAATGGTACAACAAACTACATACTTTCACGTATGGCAAATGAAGGTACAGAATATGAACCTACACTAAAAGAAGCACAGGAACTTGGAATTGCAGAGACAAATCCATACCAGGATGTTGAAGGTCTTGATGCTGCATGTAAAATTGTTATTATTGCAAACTCTCTTATGGGTTGGGATGTAACACTTGATGATGTATCACGTCATGGAATATCAAACATCTCCTCTGATGCAATAAAACTTGCACAAAAAGATGGATATCTTATAAAACTTGTAGCAGAAGCAACAGATGGAAAACTTACTGTTGCACCTATGCTTGTAAAAGAAGATTCACCATTTGCTGTAAATGGAACATTAAATGTAATTACACTTAAAACAGACTTATCTGAAGATGTTACTGTTGTAGGTGTTGGAGCAGGATCTATTGAAACAGCATCAGCACTACTAAGTGATATTATAAGTATTGGAAAATAGATTTAGATATTTTCCCAATTCTTTAAATCTTTCTCTTTTTTATTTGTTTTAACACCCCATGTGTGGTGTGAAATTATCCTCTTTTTTAATGATTTTAACTAGAAAGGATGGGGATTTAATTTTAAAAAAGTAGATTTTTAGGAATAACTAAAAAAAGATGGAATATATAAAAAAAAATTAAAGGAGTTAAAAAAAAGCATGTCTGATGAAAAATACATAGCACCACCATGGATTAAATATCCAACAAATCCAAAAAAATCTGAAATATGGAACGATGGAAGCTGTGCTGAATACCTGATAAAATTTAATAAAACAATAGATAATATGGATGAATACCTTGAAATCTTCCCAGAAGCACCAACATTTACACAAGAGCCAACAGCTGAAGGCTTCAGTAATGAAACCATGGAATTTCTAAATAATCCACAAAGACCAATATTTATCAAACTATGGACTTCTGATGGAAAACCAAAATATGAATTTGATCATAACCTTGATGAAAATACAATATACATGTATGATTCAATAATATCTGATAAATCAACACACCTCCACATAGGACGTGACACATTTGAATCAGTAGAAGATATTATATATAAAATAAAAAATAACTACGATCTTACACCTGAAGTTTATGATGAAATTAAATACACAATCTATCTTAATGCATTATACTATAAGATAATATGTGATATTAACTTTACAAAAGAACTAATAAAAACAGGAAACTACCCAATAGTATTTAAAAGCTCAAATCTTGAATGGGGAGTAAGTGATGATAATGGAAATATTCATGGTGAAAATCTCTTTGGTCTTGCAATGATGCAAATACGTGATGAGATATGTGATGTATTTAAAAACTATGACATGATAGACTGGGAAGTATCAGGAAAACCATACTCACAGGAAAGATGCATGTGTCACCATCATCACTAGAAACTTTAATTATAATGAAATAAGAAACATAACAATATAGAAACAATTAAAAAAAAAACAATTCAAAAAAAAATATAAAATAAAATTTACAGGTGTGAAATAGACAATGAAATATGTAATAGTAATCGCAGATGGAATGGCAGATGAACCACTAAAACAACTCGACGGAAAAACACCAGTTGTATGTGCAAATACACCTAACATGGACTTTATTGCAAAAAATGGTTACACAGGACTAACAATTAATGTACCAGAAGGTATGACTCCAGGATCTGATGTTGCAAACACATCAATAATGGGATTTAAACCAACAATGCTTAAAGGACGAGGACCACTAGAAGCACCAAGTGTAGGAGTAGAACTTGGAGATAATGATGTTGCATTTAGACTTAACTTCATAAATGTAGAAGATGGAAAAATCAATGATTTCACAGCAGATCACATATCAACTGAGGAAGCTGATGAACTTATCAAAGCATTAAATGAACACTTCTCAGATATTGGTAAATTCTATACAGGTGTAAGTTACAGAAACCTATTTGTAATTGATGACCTAGACACAGAAGAACTAATAAACACACCACCACACGATGTAGTAGGCGGAGATGTAGATGAATACAACCTTAAATCTGAAAAGTATCCTGAAAAAGCAGAACTTCTCAATAAATTCATGAAAGATTCAATGGATGTATTAATGAATCACCCTGTAAATCAGAAAAGAATTAAAGAAGGAAAACTTCCAGCAAACATGGCATGGCTATGGGGACAAGGAGCAAAACCTACAATTGGAAACTTCAATGAAAAATACAACCTTACAGGTGCAACAATTACAGGTGTAGACTTACTTAAAGGTATAAGTGGATACATTGGACTTGATGTAATAGAAGTACCAGGTGCAACAGCATACTTTGATACAAACTACCAAAACAAAGTAGACTATGCACTTGATTCAATAAAAGAACACGACGTACAATACATACACATAGAAGCACCAGATGAAGCAGGACATGAAGGAAATCTAGAGGAAAAAACACGTGCAATAGAAAATATTGACAGTATTATACTAGGAAAACTTCTCAAAGAACTACCAGAAATTGATGAAGAATATACAATTGCAGTACTTCCAGATCACCCAACACCAATTGATATAAAAACACATACAAGAAACCCTGTACCATTTGCAATATATTCAACATCAATTGAAACACCAGATGAAACACAAGTTTACTCAGAGCAAATGGAAGGTAAAAAATACGACTTAATTGAAGGAGACACACTTCTTAGTTTAATGATAAAAATAGCAAATAAAGAAGAATAGAATCCAGATACATTCTATCTTTTTTTTTTAATTCACCTCCCACTTTTAAACTTTTTTAAATAAAATAATATAAAATTGTAAATATATGCAATTATAAATATTATAATAACATTGAATATTTTATTGAAAAATACATGGAAAATATTCAAATTTATAATAAACATTAAAATATGGAATAATTAAAGAGAATGTTTATTTTAGGATTATTTTTTTAATAAATAAAAAGGATGATTAGATTGTCAAAATTTATAGTAGTAACAGGTGGAGTAGTAAGTTCTATAGGTAAAGGAATAACATCAGCATCAATTGGTCGAATACTAAGATCATACGGTGTAAGTGTAACAGCAATAAAAATAGACCCATATCTTAACTGGGACTCTGGAACACTAAACCCATACCAACACGGAGAAGTATATGTAACAGATGATGGAATGGAATGTGACCTAGACCTTGGACACTATGAAAGATTCCTTGATGTAGACTTATCAGGAAAATCAAACATAACAACAGGAAAAGTATACTCCTCAGTAATACAAAAAGAAAGAAGAGGAGAATATCTAGGATCATGTGTACAAATCATACCACACATAACAGATGAAATAAAACTTATGATCCGTGAAGTTGCAGAAAAATCAAAAGCAGAAGTAGTATTAGTTGAAATTGGTGGAACAGTAGGAGATATTGAAAGTCAGCCATTTATCGAAGCTGTAAGACAACTTAAAAATGAAGAAGGACATGACAACTGTATGTTTGTACATGTAACATACGTACCATACCTTAAAGCTGCAAAAGAATTTAAAACCAAACCAACACAACACAGTACAAAAGAACTAAGAGGACTAGGAATAAATCCTGATATGATAGTATGCAGATCAGAATTACAACTAGATGACAATCTTAAAAACAAAATAGCACACTTCTGTGATGTACCAACAGAGGCAGTAATTAACACACCAGATGCAAGTTCAATCTATGAAGTACCACTCATCATGTATTCTGCAAACGTTGGAACATACGTACTAAACAGACTAAACATGGAAGCACCAGCTAAAAAAGCTGACCTCTATGCATGGAGTCAAATAGTAGAAGATCTAAAAATAGACTCACCAAAAGTAAGAATAGGTGTAGTTGGAAAATACATAGAACTTGAAGATGCATACATAAGTATCAGAGAAGCACTAAAACATGCAGGAGCAGCAAACAAGGTAGAAGTAAACATTGACTGGATAAAAGCAGACAATGACTTTGACATAGATAAACTATCAGTATATGATGGAATACTAATACCTGGTGGATTTGGTGAACGTGGAATAAAAGGAAAAATCGATGCTGTAAAATATGCAATAGAAAATGACATACCAGCATTTGGAATATGTCTAGGACTTCATGCAATGAGTATAGCAATAGCACAACTCAATGGACACCCTGAAGCTAACAGTTCAGAATTTGATGAAAACTGTTCATTCCCAGTAATAGACATGATGGAAGAGCAGAAAAAAATCAACAATATGGGTGGAACCATGAGACTTGGTGCATATCCATGTAAAATCAAAAAAGACACAATTGCATATGAAGCATATAAAGATGAAATGATCTCAGAAAGACATAGACACAGATATGAAGTAAACAATGAATACCGTGATGTACTCGAAGACTATGGAGCAGTGATCTGTGGAACATCACCAGATGACTTCCTTGTAGAAATGATAGAACTTAAAGATCATCCATGGTTCCTTGGCTGTCAATTCCACCCAGAATTCAAGTCAAGACCAAACGCAGCACATCCACTATTTAAATCATTCATCAAAGCTGCAAAAGAAAGAAAAGAATCAAGAAATTAGATTTTAATCTAGTTTCTTATTTTTTTAAATAAATAAAAAACAATGTTCAAAAAAATAAGTAAATAATCAAACAATGGTTAATTATATATAATACTAATTTTAAATTATTTAATAATCAAGTATATTGAGAAGTGAATATTATGGGTCTTTTTGACAAAATAAAAGAAGTTAAAAAAAATCAAGAAAAAGCTGCTGCACAAACACCAGACAAAGTTTTCAGATTTAACTATTATAGAACTGAAGTTTCAATTAAAGACAATATAATTACAATAGATTTTAAATTTAGAACTAAAAATGATGAAAATAGAACTAAAATTATATCTCTTGATGAAATTAAGGCAATTCAATATAAACCCCATAATAATTCTACACCTGGATTTATACACTTTGAAACTACCAATAATATAAATCAAACATATAATTTAGAAGATGCAAAAAATGATAATACATCAATAGTTCTTAAATTTAATTCAGATGAAGAAGATGCAACTAAACTAAATGAATATATTAATTCACTTAATCAGGAAATAACTTTCCTAAAATTAAATCCAGATATTATAGATGAAGAAAATAATCAAAAATCTTGTAATTATGAACTTACAGATGATGGAAAAAGAATTTATAACTTCAAATCTTCACATAATGAAGTCATATTAGATGATGATTTTATTGCTATAACTGCTTCAGGTTTTACTAATGGATATCTTAAAGGAGTAACAGGTACTAAAAATATAGCACTTGATGAAATTGCAGGTATTGAATTTAAAGAACCTGATATTACTGTTGGATATTTCCAATTAATAATAAAAGGAACACTTGAAGCAAGAGGTGGTGTTTTTGAATCTATTTATGATGAAAATACTGTAACTTTCACAAGAAGTGAAAGAGAAATGGCTTTAGAAATTAAAGAATTTATTGAAAATCATAAACGAAATAAAAATAAGCCACAAGAGCATGTTACATCAGATGCTCAGTTTTCTGTTGCTGATGAAATTCTGAAATTTAAACAATTACTTGATATGGGTGTAATTACACAGGAAGAATTTGATAAAAAGAAAAAAGAGTTACTTGATATGTAATATACCTCTTTTTTTCTTTAAATTTTTTTAGAAAGGAGTGAGAAATCATAGTTGGATTTAATTTCCAAATTATTATTTTACGTTATGGACATTTATTATATCAAAGCTTTTGCTTTAATTATATTATTTTTGGGTTGTATTGTTGCAACTTATACTGATATTAAAGACCAGATTATTCCAAACTATCTGACTTTTTCAATGATTATTATTGGAATTTGTATTGTTAGTTCTTATTTTATTTTAAAAGGTAGTTTTAGTGTATTTTATTATATTTCTATTGTTTTAGTGTTTATTTTATCATATATTCTGTGGATAATAGGTTTGTGGGGTGGTGGTGATGTTAAATTATTAACTGCAATTTCTACACTTCTTACATATGATTTTCTAGGTATTATTCCAAGCTATCATATTTTCATGCTACAATTACCTGTTTATTCTAAGAGTTTTATTGTTCCGACTTTATGGGTTATTATTAATAGTGTTCTTTCAATACTTCCAATTATCATAACAGTTGTTATATATGAAATTATTAAAAATAAGAGGTATTTAATTGGAACATTAAAGAATTCTTTCAAAATAAATGAGGTTTTATTTAATTTAAATGTTATGATATGTTTAAATTATATTTTATCTATATTGTATGTAGATAATATAATGATAAAACTTGTTGTTATTGCAGTTACTCTTATGATATTAAATAAACTAATACAAAACTACATAAAATATGCAGCTATCATCACAACAATACTTATAGTTATAGTGAAAGTTATAGGAAATGATATTACATCATATATCTTAACAATTTTAATCTTTGAAGCTATAGTTATATTTATCACAATAACTCAAAATAATCTACTTTCAGATGTACTATCAGATGATGTAGATATAGATAAACTAGATGAGGGTATGATTCTAACATATCCACTATATAAAGTAGATGATGAATATATATTTAAATCACAAAAACTAGCAGATAAACTAACATCAAACAATAAAGATATTGTAGTTGAAAGTAATATTATGGGAATTACAAAAGATGATATTGAAAATATGCAAAAACTTAGACCAGATAAAATAGATGGAAATGTAAAAATTAAAAAAACATTATCTTTTGCACCATTTATACTTGCTGGTCTTATAATAACAGTTCTATTTGGTGATATGTTCTATATTATTAAATTAATTATAGGAGTTGTTATAGGTGGACTTTAAGGGACAAGTTGCAGTTGAATATATGATTTTGTTTTTTATTTCAATTATCATAATAACAACAATATCTATGCCACTTGCTATAGATGAGGTGGACCAGATTGGTGATATTAAAAAAACTATGGAAGTTAAAATGTTTCTAAGTAATATTGCAGATAATGTTGATGTTATCTATAATAATAATGATAATATAAAGGTAATTTCAATAAAATCACCAGGTAATATTACAGTATCATATAGAAATACAACAAACAGACACTACATCTATTCATATGTAACACTATCTAATGGTAGTCGAAAGAGGGTTGATGTTGAAGTTCCATGCCATGTATCTTTTATGAACAATCCAAGCTATACATATACAAGATTATATTCAAATCGAAACTACTATAGTAGTGAAATTAAATGTATAGATGATGAAAATAGCAGTGGATGTAATGTTAATATATACTTTAAATAAATAAAAAAAGATAAAATGTTGGGTGGTTATAATAAAAAAAGAGAGAAGTGAAATATTTATCCTTTCTTCTCTTCATTTTTTAGTTTTTGTTCTTCTGATCCTACTCTTTCATAGAGTTTCTTTAAAGCTTCACGATCTTCTTTGCAAAGTTCATCTTTAAGAAGTTTTTTATATTCTGGGTATTCATCATATATTACTTTTTCAAGACATTCCTGTTTTACAATAAATGCATTAAGTGTACGTGCAAGTGGGTTGAGTATTTCCCCATGTTCAAGGTCGTGTTTTTTATTTTTATCTGCTTTTATTGCTTCTAGTGAT
Organism: Methanosphaera sp.; assembly: GCF_022768985.1. Taxonomy (NCBI): domain Archaea; kingdom Methanobacteriati; phylum Methanobacteriota; class Methanobacteria; order Methanobacteriales; family Methanobacteriaceae; genus Methanosphaera; species Methanosphaera sp. The sequence continues at coordinate 71,761 of NZ_JALEKL010000008.1, forward strand.
CGTCCAGGAATACCTACTATTGTACTTCCAGGTTCTGCTGACTTTGTTACTACAGATCCTGCACCTATTGTACAGTTATCACCTATTTCTATGTCACCTAGAATTAATGCATTTGTTCCTATAACAACGTTGTTTCCAATTGTAGGGTGTCTTTTCTTATTTTCAAGTGATGTTCCACCAAGTAATACTCCCTTATAAAGCAATACATCATCACCTATTACTGATGTTTCACCAATAACCACACCCATTCCATGATCTATAAAGAATCTTCTTCCTATTGTTGCACCAGGATGTATTTCAATTCCTGTAATAAATCGATTTACATGTGATATAAATCTTCCAATTAACTGATGATTTCTCACCCAAAACCAGTGGGCAAGTCTATGAAGTCCTAATGCATGAAGACCAGGATAACATAAGATTACCTCTATTGTACTTTTAGCAGCAGGGTCATTGTCAAAAACATTTCTTATATCTTCTCGTATCCTATCAAACATTATTCCATAATCCTATAAAATTTTTTTTTAATCATAAAAGTTTAATTTATTTATTAATTTAATCCTTCTTATCACATTTATTTATTTTAGTTTTAAGTTAAATATTTATTTAAAATATTTTAATTATTTTCTTAGATAAAATGAAAAAATTAAAAAGCAGTAGTGGTGATAATAATTTTTTTTATATGAGTTAAGAAGAAATATTATTTTTTTCAATGTATTTTATATAATAACAACCTATTAGTTCGTATAACTTGAAAATAAATTATTTTAGTTAATTATTTTTAAATTAAAGAGATATTAACTATAATTTTTTAGTGGAATTTTAATTAAATATAATATAAATTATAATAATGATTAATAATGATAAAATATAGAAAGTATTAATTGAAAATTAAAATTTATGAGAGTTTAATATTATGGCAGATGAAAAAATTAAAGAAATCGCAAAACAAGTAGACGAACTTAGAGGTGCATGTCCTCTTATGCATTGTATTACAAACGTTGTAACAGTACATGAATGTGCAAATGCAGCACTAGCTGTGGGTGCATCACCTATTATGGCAAATGAAGAAGCAGAAGCTGAAGAAATTACATCAATTGCAAGTTCACTTATCGTTAATATTGGAACTCTTACAAAATCTCAGATAAACACAATGAAAATATCAACAAAAACCGCAGGAGAACTTAATAAGAAATTTGTACTTGACCCTGTAGGAATAGGTGTAAGTCAAATACGTAACGATACAGCAATAGATCTTATAAAACTTAACACTCCAACAATTATTCGTGGAAACTTATCTGAAATTAAGGCAATTGCAACATTTTATGGTATTCTTGAAGAATGTAGCCAAGTAAAAGGTGTAGATGTAGCAGAAGGCGATGTTATAAATGAAGAAACTCTTGAATATAACAGTGAGTTAATTCGTAATATTGCAGCAAAACTTGAAACAACAGTTGCAGTATCAGGTAAAATAGACATAATATCTGATGGAAAAGAAGTATATGCAGTTGACAATGGTGATGCAGTACTATCATCAATCACAGGTACTGGTTGTATGCTTGCAACAATCATGGGAGCATATGCAGCAGTTACAACACCTCTTAATGCAGCAATTTGTGCAACCCTTGTTATGACAATTTCTGGTGAAATTGCAGCAGAAAAAATGCGCAAAAATGATGAAGGAACAGGTTCATTTAATGTATACTTAACTGATGAATTCTATAAAATGACACCTGAAACAATGATGAAATACGCAAATCTTAAAAAAGTATTATAGACTTTTAGATCTAAAAAATATAAAGTATTTCTCCAATTATCACCTCCCCTTTATTTTATTTTTTTTATAAATATATTCCATAGTGAGTTGATTTAAAGATGAATATTGATTATAGTTTATATCTTGTAACAGACCAGTTTGATTTTAGTCGTGAAGAATTTCTCCACATAATAGAAGAATCCATTATTGGTGGAGTTAATGTAGTGCAACTTAGAGAGAAAAAATCATCAACACTTGACTTTTATGAGCTTGCATGTGATGTTAAAGAAATTACAGATAAGTATGATGTACCTCTTATTATTAATGATAGAATTGATGTAGCTCTTGCTGTAAATTCTGCTGGTGTACACTTAGGACAGGATGATATGCCATGTAAGGTTGCACGTCGTATTGTAGGTGATGATATGATCATAGGAATTAGTGCTGAAAATTACTCTGATGCTATGCAAGGAGAACTTGATGGTGCTGACTATCTTGGTATTGGTGCAATTCGTAAAACTCCTACAAAGGCTGAATGTAGTGTAATATCACATGAGGATCTTCTTAAAGTTAATGAAAACATCACAATTGATCGTGTTGCAATTGGTGGAATTAAAGAAGATAATACAGAGCATGTAATTAGTGATTATGGATTTGATGGTGTGGCAATAGTATCTGCTATCATGCTTGCTGATAATCCAAGAGAAAAAGCTCGTGAATTTAGAGAAATTATTGGTAAATAAATTCCCCTTTTTTTTATTCTATTTTTTTTAAAATTTTTTAAACTTTTTTATTTATATTTTTTTAATAATTCTTATTTCTCCTAATTATATATTAAAAAGTAATACTTTTTAGCTAAATTTAGGGGTAAAAGTAATAACTTTTATTAATAACAACAACCATATATATTACTAACAAGAAAGAACTAATAAAAAACATATTAACTTCTTTCAAATTTTTAATAAAAACAATAATAATATTGAGATGGTGATTAATTATGAGTTGCTGGAAATACTGGCCAGAAATAGAAGAAATAGCAGAAACACTAGAAGGACTAGGTGCAGAAAACATAGATCATATCGATGAGCTAAATAAAATCGACATAGAAGAAGTAAAAAAACAACTAGATAGAATCGAAGTAATAGCACACGACAAAGACATAGACTTTGACTCAGCAAAACACATACTAGATAATGAACGTATGAACAAAGCATTAAAACTAATACGTAAATTCTACCTCTACATCGGAGCAAGACTAGAAACAGAAAATGCACAAGAAATCATAGACTCAGATCTTGACCCTGATGAAATCCTAAATAAATTCCACTTCTATGAAAGATATGAAGGACTACTAGAAAACGAATCAAAACTAGCAAAATTCAATGAAAATAAAACATTTGTATTTATAGGAAGCGGACCACTACCATTAACCTTAATAATGTTTAGAAAAAAATTTGGATGTAAATGTATAGGAATAGAAATACAACCAGAAGTAGCAGAACTATCACGTAAAGTAATAGATAAACTAGGACTATCTGATGGAATAGAAATCATAGTAGGTGATGAAACAACAATAGAAGACCTAGACTATGACATACTAATGGTTGCAGCATTTGCAGAACCAAAAGAACGTGTATTTGCAAATGTATGGGAACGTGTAACACCAAAAACACCAGTACTTGTAAGAACATACAGTGGAATGAGAGCAATACTATATGCACCACTCACTGATAAACAACTCAGAGGATTCCACAAAGAAATAATGCTTCTTCCAATAGGAAATACAAACAATACAAGTGTACTTCTACGTAAAATAGAATAATCACCAAATCTTCATCTTCTCTTCTTTTTTTATAGTTGAATACTTAAAAAAAATGGTTTTAAATTAATACTTCCCTTTCTCTCTTTTTTTTGATAAAAATTTATAACAAAAAGGTAGTCTATCTATATAAAATATTATTTTTCTTTGAAAAATTAGTTTTTTATAAAAGAGGTGGTGATATGGGGGGGTTATTTGTGAAAATAGATTTAGATCTATTCCATTTCTTTCATTTTTTTAGCGATTTCTACTCCATAGTTGAAGCATTCTTCAAGGTCGTCATCTGTAGGTACGTAGTTTACTTCTAAGTTTCCTACCATGTCAAAGCCCATTTCGCCCATTTTTTCATTTAACCATGCAGGTCCTCTTCCACTCCATCCAAATGAACCGAATGTAGCTCCAAGTCTTTTAATTCCTGTTCTTGAGAATTCAAGTTCATCAATGTATAATGCAACATCTGCGATACTTGGGAATACTTTGTTAAAGAGTGTTGGAACACCCATGAGTACTGCTTTACTTTCAAGTACATCTTTTACAATTTCACTTCTTTCATCTTCTTTAAGGAAGTGCATTTTTACATCTACACCTTCTGACATGAGACCTTCTGCAATTGCATGTGCCATGTATTGTGTTGAGAAGTGCATTGTATCATAGATAAGTGTTGCTTGTTCTGTTTTGAATTTACCATTAGCCCAGTCAAGGTATGCTCCAATGATTTTCATTGGATCTGTCCAGATTTGTCCGTGTGATGGTGCGATTGTTTTAATTTGATCAAGAAGTCCAAGTTCTACTACTTCATTAAGTTTGTTTTTAAGTAGTGGTGTAAGTGGAGTAAGTAAGTTAGCATAGAATTTTTGTGCTGCTTCCATTAATTCACTTTCTGGGATTTCATAGTCGTATAATTCACGTTTACATACGTGTTGTCCAAATGCATCGTTTGAGAAAAGAATTCCATCTTCTTGTAAGAATGTAAACATGCTGTCTGGCCAGTGTAACATTTTAGCATCAAGGAATGCAAATGTTTTTGCTCCAACTTTAAGTGAATCTCCTGTACCTACAGTTACAAAGTTTGCTCCTTCAAGGTCAGGGTAGTGTTGGATAAGTCCGTTTTTAGCTACTGGTGTACAGTAGATAGGTGTTTCTGGGAATCTTGCGTGGATTTCTGATAATGTTCCACTGTGATCTTTTTCTACGTGGTTTTGTATGATGTAATCGATTTTGATTTCATCGAGTCCTTGATCTGCAAATGCATCTTCAATTCTTCCCCATAATTGTGCTGAGTATACTTTTCCAGGATATACGTTATCGATAAGTACACATTCTCCTTCTGAGAATACTAAAAATGCGTTGTATGTTGTTCCATTTAAGGTGTATCCGTGGTATTCACGTCTATCCCAATCAATTGTTCCTACAGAGTATACTCCTTCTGCTAGTTTTGGTGCTTTTGCTTTCATTTTCATAATATACCATTCCTATTAAAAAATTTTATATAAAATTTCTTTTTTTACAATCTTAATTTTTTAATTATTAAATATTTATATTTAAGCTATATTTTCATGTAAATATTAATTAAAATAAGAAAAAGAATTTAAAAAAAGTAAAGATATTAGTTTGAAATATATCAAACTAAATATTGTATTGTTTGTGTATTTTTTATAGTTCAACTTTAAATTAAGCTTATGCTTTCCAAAGACCGTGTAATGTACAGAATTCTCTTGCTTCTACATTTTCAGCTTCTGGTATGTAGAAGTCTGCTTGTGGTTTGTCTCCAGGTTTTAATAATTGTTTGTGAATTTGTCCATCTGCTTCAAGTTCAATTAATGCAATGTAGTGTTCTTCATCCATTGGATGTTCTACTTCTCCAACTTCTACGTGGTATTTATCAGCTTCACGTGTTACAACAGGTACGTGTTTTACTTCTCCTTCACCTGATGTTTTTGCTTCAAAGATGTTCATTGATTCTGCATCTGCATCTTTGTTTGGTACTACTACTTCTATGATGTTTCCTGTTCCTTTACATTTTAACATTGTGTTTGCTTTTAATTCTGCCATAATTTATACATCCTATAAGATTTATTTTTATATTTTTTTTGAGCATTATTTATTAAAAAAAATATTTAAAAAAAAATTTAAATGAAAAAGGGGGAGGAGAGATTAAAAAAATTTTTTTAGATCTTAAGACTAATTAATGTAGAATAGTCAGACTATCTACCATTGGTCTTCTTCACGTTTGAAGTATGATTGTGGGTGTTCACAAATTGGACATTTTTCAGGTGGTTTTTCTCCTTTAAATACAAATCCACATTTTTTACATACCCATGTTACTTCTTCGTCTCTGTTGAAGAATTTGTCTTCTTTTATGTAGTCTGCGAGTTTTTGGTATCTTTCTTTGTGGTGTTCTTCAACATCTCCAATTAATCTGAGTTTTGTTGCATAGAGTGTGTGTCCTTCTTCTTCTGCATCTTTTGCAGCTTCAGGGTACATTACTTCGTATTCTTCTGTTTCTCCGTTAATTGCAGCTTGTAAGTTTTCGAGTGTTGTTCCATATACGAGTGGTACTGATGCTGGTACATCTACTGCATCGAGATCTGCTCCTAGTTCAGATAACATTTTGAATAATACTTTTGCGTGTTGGAATTCGTTTGCTGATGTTTCCATGAAGATGTCTGCAATTTCTCTGTATCCTTCTTTTGCTGCTACTTTTGCATATACTTCATATCTGTTTCTTGCTAAGTTTTCGCCTACAAATGCGTGTGCTAAATTTTTTATTGTTTTGGACATTTTTTTCACCTATTAATTTAGTAAATATTATTTTGTATGCTTTTAAACGAAATCAATTAGTCATCGACATATAAAATAATATCTAGTTGGAATAATTATAATTTAATATTTTTTATAAATAAACCATCTAAACTATAATATAAACATAATTATATTTAAAGTTTCTTATTATGTTTAATTTTTAGTTAATTGTATGGTTTAAAAAAAGAGTAGAAAATATAAAAATTTAGTTATAACTAAATAGACATTTATTATTTATATAAAAATCGCTTAAAAATAGAAAAAAATAAAAAATAAAGATGGATAATTAAAATATCCATATTATAACAAGTATTACAGCTGCTATAAATAGAACTGGTGCTAATAATTTACTTACAGAAACAACAGATGCAATTGTTGTAACAAGCTCTGTTGTATGATTAGGACCTAGTGTTTTAAGATTAACATGAATAGTATCAGATGCAACAGAGACCTCCTCAAGGTCATCTAAAGCCTCACCCACAAGTTTTAATGTTTTTTCAATTAAAATATCACTGTGACGACTTCCTACTGTAACACCACCACCAGAGATGGTATTTACAATGTGTGTATCTGTAGTCATAGCTTCCATCATATCAATTTCAGGATAAGCTTCTTTGACTTTTTCAAATATTTCCTCACGGAAGTGTTGTTTCATATTATTTCCATCATAAACCAGGTATGCCATAAGTTGACTATCAACTTTTGTAATCATAACCTTAATTCCACTATCTCCAATACCATCTTTTGCAACAATTTCACGCACTGGATCAAATGAACATCCCATCATTATCTTATGCATGGAAGGTTTTTCGATACTATCTACTGCATTTTCAAGTTGAAGTACTCTGTTGTGTCCTGCAAGAAGACGTTCATAGTTACCATCAAGACAGTTGTGACAATCAACAAATACAACATCACGAACATCTGTTTTAAATTTTGTCTTATACATTATTGAAAGACCAACACCATAGTCTATATCATCACCAATATTAGGTGCAAATGTTACAAGTTCAATACATCCTTCATCAAAAAATTGTATACCGATCTTTGCATCATCATATTGTACTCTTTGAAATACTGATGCTTCATCTGAATACTCTAGATTTGGTAGTGCTTCATTGATCTTTGCAATTACCTTTTTAAGTTCACTTTCTGCAACTGGGTTAAAATCATGTGTTGCAGCTCCATGTGCAATTATTGTAAAATCATCAAGTGCTTCTGCAATAACAGTTGGAAGATTTCCACCACCAATAGATCCTACAGGTCCTGGATGTATACATGGTGATATATAGTTAGCTTTAATATTTCCATTTTTATCTTTAAAGCTGATAAGTCCTACTGTTGTATCAACTTCTTCTCCCATATCATCAAATACACTTTCAAGAGCATTTGATCCTTCACTAATTTGTGCAATAAATAAACTTAATAGTTCAAGACCACCAACTCCAAGATTTCCCTTAATTGGTGATTCTATTATTGCAACAAATGAATAAATTGCAATTGCAAGAAGTATTGCACCTATAATTGCCTTGAAATATAATGATAAAACAACAGCTTTTGATACTGTTACTTGAAGATATATTACAACAATAAACATACTTAGTGTAATAAGTGGTTGTATTGCTGCAATTAGTACACCTTGGTAGTATTTAATATTTGATGTTGCCCATAATATGAGTGCTTCAACTGCAAACATGAATAGTATTCCAAGTATTATAACACTTATTAGTGAAATATCAATAAATAATGATACTACTGCTGCTAAATCATAGAAGATACATAAAAACATCATTGCAACAAATGAAAGAAACATTGCCTGTTTAAGTTTCATATGACGTTTCTTTAGAGAATTTGTAATACTATGTATCAGTCCACCTGAAATAATTGCTGGAAGTCCAAATAGGAAAAATCCTGTTGCTCCACCAGATATAAATGTATATACAATTCCACTAAGTGGTATTCCAGGCATTATACAATCTGCAATTGATCCTGAAAGAAAACTAAAAACAAGTATAAGAAATACTGACATGTTAGTTTTTGGAAGTGAAACCATATACTTTGATAGTGCAACTACTCTGTCACTTATTGCCATTATAACTCTCCATATATAATTTGTTTTACTAAAATCGTATTTTCACCCTTATATTCATCTTTCCATTGGAATCTTTTCCATATAATATATAAAAATAAAAAGATTTTTCTTTATTATCATAGAAAAGAAATTAAAAATGGGGAAGTGAATTTTTTTATAAGTTTAATAATAACTATATCTTTTTTATATAATAAATAATATTTACATAAATAATAATAAATTCCATGATAGTTTCATAAATTATCTAGCAACATATAATATCAAATAGTATTTTAGATTTTAGCCTACTTTTATTTTATATTAGTATTTTCTCTTTTATATTAAAATAAAATAATATTATACATTAAATACATAACATATTATTAGAGAAAAGCTTTCTTTTTATTAAAAGAAAAATTAAGTTTTATTTTAAAATTATATAAATAATTTATACTATGGGGGATCATGTAAATATGGAATATGAATTAGAAACACCATTAAAAGATGAAGATATTAGCAAACTAAAAGCTGGAGATACAGTTTATTTAACTGGAAAAATCTACACAGCACGTGATAGTGCACATAAAAGAATCATAGAAGAAGGTGCACCTATGGATCTTGAAGGAGTAGTATTATTCCATGCAGGACCTATTATTAAAGAAGATGAAAATGGTGAATATAAAATTGTAGCTGTTGGTCCTACAACTAGTATGCGTATGAATCCATATGAACCTGAAGTTTTAAATCGTGGAGTAAAAGCTATTATTGGTAAAGGTGGAATGGATGATAACACACAAAAAGCACTTGTTGATAACAATGCAGCATTCCTAACTGCTGTTGGTGGATGTGCAGCATTATATGTAAGTAGTATTAATAAGATTGACTCTGTTAACTGGCTTGATCTTGGTATGCCTGAGGCTATCTGGGAGCTTGATGTTGAAAGATTTGGTCCTTTAATTGTTACAATGGATTCTAAAAATAACAACTTATATAAACGTTAAGAAAATAATAAATTTCAAGGGGTTTTGAAATAAAGTGAAAAAAATACTTCTCCCCATTGCTTTTGTTGCATCAGTTGTGCTTATTGCAGGATTTTTTATGATGACACCAACTTATCTTCAAAACAATGGTGATATGAAACATTTTGAAGATTCAGATGTTAGCTTTGATATAAACAGCACATGGACTGTTAGTCAGTATGATAATGCAATACTTGTACCATTTTTATCTGGTAGTGCAAATAGTTTAACACTTACACCTACAAGTAAGACTGCATACAGCTATCAGGGTGATATTAGTAATCTTACAAGTGATGGTAAAGTTCTAAATACAAGTACTACTAATGCTACAGATGTAGTTATTGTACAAAGTGAAATTACTAAGATGGACTCTCTTCCTGATGGTGTTTCAATTGATGATGCATATAAGTCAGATTCATTATATAAGGTAATGGAAAATACTGGTAGTTTTAATCTTGACAACCAGACAACAGTTGATATTAATGGAAAACCTGCTCATCAATTCAGATATACTGTAACTTATACTCAGTATGTTGATACATGGATTGAAGATAATGGTCATTATTATCGTATCTTATGTCAAGCACCAAGTACTGTTTTCGGCTCTGCTGAAAGTCAGTTTGATATAATACTTGGAAGCTTTAAAATTAAAAGTTAGATAAGAATATACTTTTAATTTACTTATTCTTTTTTTTGTAGAAAATTTTTTTTTTGGGATATTACCTATTTTTTTTTAATAGTTATACTTGTTTTATTATGTGATATTATTAATATTACAATTTATAAAATATTATTACTTAAACTTTATTTCAATACAATAGATTATAAAAAAAAAATTTAAGGATGTTAATATGAACAGTAAATTAGAAGAAAAATTTAGACAATTTGCAGAAGCTCAACAGGAAACTCTTAAAGAAAGTGGACTTACAGTTGAAGATTTCATTAAAGATGCTATGATGTGGGCTGAAAGTGAAGAAGGTAAACTTGAACTTAACAAAATGGTATTGATGGATGATATTAAAGAAATTGAATCTGAAATTAATGAAATTAAATCTGAAATTGCAGAAAAAAACAGTCAGATTAATGAGTTAAATAATAAAATTTCTAAAAAACAGAAAGCTATTGATGAAATAGATGTTGAGATTAAAAACTTATAGAGGATGCGTTATTTATGGTTGAATTAAAATTCAAAGAAAAAGTTATAAGAAAAGATGATGATGAAAATGAGCCAATGTATGTTAAAATTCCACAACAAATTATTGATGCATACACTCTTCATGATGGTGATAAAATAGAATGGAGCTTTACAATTAATTGTAAAAACCAGAAAACTACTACATTTACAAGAAGATATAATGGTATAGATTAGATTTTCTTTTATCTAATTTATCCCTTTTTTTTACTTTCACCACCTAAGGATATATTATTTTTATTTTTATTGTAAATGTTTTTTTTTATGAACTTTATTTTTTTTATGTATGGAGATGATTCTTTATTTTTTGTTTATTTTTGATATATATTCTTTTTGTGTATATTTTATGAACTTAGTTGTGTATGTTTTATGAACAAATTTTGTGTTTTTGTTCATGTTTTTGGTATTTTATTTCATGTTTTATGTTATATTTTTATTAGTGATTTTATGCATTATGTAAGCATATTTATACACATTATGTGAACTAAATTTTTAAAAAGTTCTCTTTATATGAACAATATTTCTTATTTTTAATCACTAAATAGGAACTATCTTATATCAAAGATACACAAAATATGAACCATAAAAAACACTTAAAATGTTAAATAGCACTAAAAACAACTAAATACACTAAAAAAACCCATAAAAATTCTTAAAAATACAAAATAAGCCCTAAAAACAAATTAAATAAAAATAATATAAAACAATATAAAAACAATTAAAACACTAAAAAAACAACTAAAAGATAATTAAAAAGTAAAATAAACTAAAATAATAAATAAAATCCAAAACAATACAATATCCACATTATAAATAACTAAAAAACACATAAAAACAAATAATTATCACTTCACAAACAAGGAACAGTAGGAGTTTTATTTTTTTGTTTTATAATAATATATAAATAATAAACAATAGAATATATTAAAATATAAATATTAATAATATTTTAAGTAAAACTATAAAAAATTATACAAAAACATAAAAACAGAAATTAATGTAATTATTTAATATTTTTATAGTAAGATAAGTAATATATTATAATATTAATTTAACTACAAATTATTTAAGATCATAATTCATACAAAAAAAAATAAATTAACCCCACTGATAACATATTTTAAAAGACAAGCAAGAAAAGATGCAATAAATAATTGTATAGAAATTTTGTATGAACTATGCAAAATAATTACAGGAGATGTTTAATGGGCAAAAAAAGAAAAAGATCCCACCAACCTACAAATAAGTATGAAGATCCTCAGAAACCTGAAGATTTAATTCACGCACGAAAAGATTATAAATTACATCTCACAGTATTTGTTGCAATAGTTATTGCAGAATACATTGGAATATACACACTACAACTTGGTGGTATAACAATAGTTCTAATGCCACTTTTGTATTCATTAGTTCTTGCAATTGCATTCTACCTACTAAAGCCAATAAAATGGATACAAGAGACACAGTCAAAAGAGGCAGAAACAATAATGATGCTTCTTATAGGACCACTACTTGCAAAGCTTGCAATAGCAAGTGGTCAAAACATTGGAATTATATTCAATTCAGGACCTGCAATACTACTTCAAGAGGTAGGAAACCTTGGAACAATCTTTTTAGCACTTCCTATAGCATTACTGTTAGGATTTAAAAAAGAAAGTATTGGTATGACAAGTTCAATATGTCGTGAACCACAAATGGCTGTTGTAATTGATAAATTCGGAGTTTCATCACCTGAAACAAAAGGATTTTTCACAGTATTTCTAATAGGAACAGTACTGGGAACACCATTTATAAGCCTTCTTGTAAGTGTACTTACATTTATACTGCCACTACATCCATTTGCATATGGTATGGCGTGTGGTATTGGAAGTGCAAGTATGAATGCTGCAGCTGTAGCATCGCTTATTACGATATATCCAATGTATTCAGTACAACTTGAAGCATTTAGTGGTATGGCCAACATGATTTCAATGGTTACTGGAATGTATGTATATATTCTTGTTGCAATACCATTAACACAATGGTTATACAAGGTTCTTGAACCACCTATCTCAAAAGTTAGGTCAATCTTTATTAAAGATGAAAACAATAACAACAATAATAGTGAAATAAACAAATCAGAAGGATAGATTAGTTGTGTCAAAATTATCAATTAGAACAGTAATAGAGTGGATACTAATACTGATGATATTTTCAGTAATGGCAGCAATTGGTAATGTTATAGGATATAATTATCCATTTACTACATCCCTCATTGGTATGTTAATACTATGTTTTATTACACTCATAGGACTTATGATTGAAAAAACAATTGGTCATAATATTCCTGCAATAATTTACATAAGTATTATTGGATTATTAATATCAGTACCATGGTCTCCAATAGCTGGAAGCGTAATTTATTACACATCACACGTTGATTTAGTATCACTTACAACAATACTTCTTGCTTATGCAGGTATATCAATGGGTAAAGATCTTAAAGATTTCAAAAAAATTGGATTAAGAGGAATAATAGTAACATTTTGTGTAATAATAGGAACTTTCCTAGGATCAGCATTAATTGCACAAGTTGTTTTATCTACAACAGGAATGATATAAAACAACTATCTACCCTTAAATCCCCTTTTTTTCTAAAAAAAGAATTACTACTACTTTTTTTTATTATATTTAAAATTTAATATTTTCAACTCTTTTTTTTACTAGAACTTTCTATTTTTTACATGGAAAAAATAAAATTTATTACTCTATTTTTACAAATAACTACTTGGGAAAAAAATAGGTATGATATATGATGAAATCTAAAGAAAATATAAGTATATTTGATTTCAGAATACATCTAACTGTACTAGTTTGTAGTATTATAGCAGTATCTATTGGAAGTAGAAGTTTTACTATTTTTAATATGAAAATTATCATATTACCATTTATTTATTCATTAATTTTATCTGTTATATGTTACATTCTAAGACCTGTTAGATTTATTTCAGAAAAACAGTCACATGAAGCATCAAGTGTTATGATTATAGTAATGGGTGTTTTAATTGCAAAACTTGGAGTTATTAGTGGTACTAAGATTCAGTATTTTCTACAGATAAATCCAGCATTAATTCTTCAAATGATAGGACATATTGGTCCTGTACTTTTAGCACTTCCTGTTGCATTATTGCTTGGATTTAAACGTGAAGCAATTGGAATGTCAACATCTATCTGTCGTGAGCCACATATGACAATTATAATGAATAGATATGGTGTTGAATCTGATGAATTTCGTGGATGTATGAGTATTTATATTATTATAAGTATTCTTGGTGCAATTATAATTACACTTATTACATCAATTCTTCCACACATCTTACCTCTTCATCCATATGCATATGCTATTGCATGTGGTAGTATTGGTAGTACTGGTATGAATACAGCATCAATTACCACTCTTTGTGGTATGTATCCTGGTATTTCTGATTCATTATATGCTTTCAGTTCTTTTGCACATATAATTTCATTAGTTCTTGGATTGTATTTCTTCATGTTTATTGCAATTCCATTAAGTGAGAAGTTATATGATGTTCTAATTAAGATGAAACAAAAAAGAAATTAGAAAAAGTTAAAATTATAAAATTTTTAATAAGGAAAGATATTTGCTTAACTTAAAATATTATGTTAATCATATCTTTTTTTATTGAATAAAATATTTTTTTTTATTAAACATGGATTTTACATAAAATGATATCACAAAAACATAATAATTTATTAGATTTTAGGCTACATATATGTGTATTAATTTGTAGTATTATAGCACTATTAATTGGAAGTAAAAGTTTCACTATTTTTAATGTAAAAATTATTATATTACCTCTTATTTATTCAATGGTTTTTGCAATTATATGCTACATAATACCTAATAAATATATTACAGATAAGCAGTCATATGAGGCAACAGATGTAATGACAATAACAATAGGTGTACTAATTGCAAAACTTACAATAATAAGTGGTGCAAATATAAACTACATAATACAAACAGGACCCATGCTACTTCTACAAGAACTTGGAGATATTGGTGCAATATTTCTAACACTACCTGTTGCACTTATTTTAGGATTTAAACGTAAATCAATTGGAATGTCATCATCTATCTGTCGTGAACCACAAATGGCAATGATGATTAACAAATATGGTGCTGCATCTGATGAATTTCGTGGATTTATGATTGTATATATAACAGGAAGTATCTTTGGAACAATACTAGTTAGTTTTATTGCAACAATTATGCCACATATCCTGCCTCTTCATCCATTTGCATATGCTATGGCATGTGGTATGGGAAGTACAAGTATGAATGTAGCATCAATAACAACACTATGTTCACTATATCCATCTATTGCCGGTGAATTATATGCACTAAGTGCTGTTGCAAACATAATATCTGTAGTTCTTAGTGTGTATGTTTTCATGTTTATATCACTACCACTTACTGAGAAATTATATAGTGTATTTATGAAAATAAAACAAAAAAGTAAAAAAGTAAAGGGGATTAAAATATTAAGGATATGATTAATTAAAGATTATGATTTTGAATTTTTCATATCTTTAATAAATCCATAAATCATTAATCTATCATCCTTATCTATTGAACCTGTAATAAACAAGGCAAGTAGGTATGTAACAGCTGCAATTGGAACAGTTATAATAAATCCAAGATTCAATGCATATATCACAACAACCATTATGATATTTGCAACTACTACTTTTATAAATGGACCTGCAAGACGCCTCCAATCTAGCTTAAATTCTGTTTTTGAAAGAGCATAAAGCATTAAAAACAGTATTAATGCTTCTGTACATACAGTTGAAATACTAGCACCAATATATGAATAGAAGTGTATTAGTATAATATTTAAAATTACACTAAATGTAGCACCAATTGCTGCCATCTTAGTTGCCATAAACTGCTTATTAATTGCACCAAGAAGAGTTGTTGAAATATTACTTAAAAACAGGAAAATACCTGCCCATATAAGAATACTGAGAGATACTGCACCATCAAGATAATTTGCACCATAGATAATGTAGATAATATCACGTGAAAATATTACACATCCAACAACAATAGGTGTTGCAATAATAAACATGTACTTCATAAGCTTATGATATAAATCAAGAAGCTTAGCCTTATTTTCTGTATATAATTCACTCATAATTGGGAATATTGAATTTGAAATAAGTGTAATTACAGCTGCAATTACAAGAAGTAACTTCTGTGATGAACTGAAAAGTCCAACAGCAACACTTCCCGACATAAATGTAAGAATTGTAAGTGCAATCCAGAAGTAAATCGATGTAAATACATATGTAATACCATAAGGAACACCCTTAACTATGAGATTTTTAATAAACTCTCTTTCAAAACAAAGAGTAAGCCTTGGATAATGCTTATATATAACATAGATAGTGTAAATAAATGATAAAATTATTGCAATAGGATATGCTGCAGATACAATAATTACATCTCCACCATTAAATATAATGAAAAGAATTATTAAAAGAACAGAAACACTATAAATTACATTTCCAATAGTTTGATAATGCATCTTCTCATTACTTTGAAATAGTGAATAATTACAAAGTGTAAGTGAATTAAATATCATATATATTCCGAAAATCAGCATTACATCAAGACCTTCCTTTGTAAAGTTATTACTTAATATGACAACTAGTGCATATGCAATAAATGTTACAACAGAAAATACCACTCTTAAAAAGAACACTGTTCCAAAATACTTACTCATCAATGTTTTATCACGTGAAACTTCACGTATTGCATAGGTTGCAAGACCCATATCTGTAAAAATATTAAAAATTCCAACAAGTGATGTTGCAGAGGATATTAAACCAAAATTAAAAGTTCCAAGATACCTTGCTGTAAACAACGTTAATATAAACGTCATTATATTGTTAATAATACTTGCAATAATAAGCAAGCTGGAATTTTTTATAACTCTTGTTGCTATGTTCATGTATATCAATTTTGAAATTATATTATTATTAAAAAAAAACAATCCAAATTTTAGATTTAATTATATAATATTTTACTTTCTTATATCATTAATAATTATTTAAAAAAAAATAAAATCTAGTAGAAAAAAACACTTGAAGAAATATATAAATTTTTTATAGATTTAATAATTTCTTCATGAAAAAATTTTATAAAAAAAATAGTAAAATGATGTACCTACATACAAAAAGGGGAGTGTAAATATAAAAAAAAGGGGTAAGAAATTTTTATATCCCACCTGTATTATTTTAAGTTTGATATAATTTGAACTTCTATTTTACCCCACTTTTTTTATTATTGATTATCCCATTTTTTGTGATATCTCCATTTCTCCTTGTCCTTCTGTATATGTCTCAAATTCAAATGCCATACGATCAAGACCATAATCTTTAAGAACATCTACTACATCCATATATGGCATATTTTTATGAGTATTATCTTCTGTTCCTACTCTTATTACTTGAGTAGTAGTAGTATGACTTTGTCCACCTACCACCCAACCAGGGACATATGCTGCTTGATCTTCTATTGGTGTATTATAACCATTATTTGGATTTGCTGCTGTTGCCATTCCCATTATTGTCATGGAAAATAGTAGTGCCATTAATAATGGAATTATCTTGTTTAATTTAATCATACGTTTCACCTTTTAATTAAAAAAAAGTACTTATTAAATATTTTAGAAATAATACAAAAAAAGAATTTAATCTTTTTTCATATGATTACCTTTCTATTGTTTTTATTATAAATATAGATTAAATAGTACGTATTAATACTATAAAACTATTATGAAAAAGATAAATTAGTAAAAAAAGAATATTTTATTGGTTTTTTATTTTGTAACTTATTTAAATTAGATTCAGTTATTCATTTTTTTACTAGCTAAATAACTTATTGATGAAATTTTTTATTTAAAATAAGTTTCATTACTATCTAATATTTTTTTTTATTTTGTAGATTAATTGTGTTGGTTGTATTTTGTTATGTCTATTATAGTATAGTTTATTTGGGTATTATTCTAAAAATCTTTATAATTTAAAAACTATATAATATATTTAGTTATACCTATATTTTATTAAACTTTTTATATAGGAAATTATATTTTTAAACCAACATAAAAGAGGATAGTTAATGATCAATATAACAACATTTCTAGATGCAAATGCATGCAGACTCAACAAGCCAATATACTACTCTGTTGATCGTAACATGAAATATACATCAAAAGAAATTCTCAGCATAGTTTCAGAAATTGGACGAACACTAAAAAATGAATATAATATCAAAAAACAAGACCGAGTATTAATATACCTTGAAAACATACCAGAATACCTATTTTCACTACTTGCAATCTGGCGTATAGGTGCTGTTGCAATACCAACAAATAGAATCTATACAATAAATGAGATAAACTATTTCATTGATGATGCAGATGCAAAACTTATAATTACAGATGAACAACTTCCAGATGTAGATATTGCACAGTATATTATACCTGTTATGGATGAATATAGAAATGCTGATGTTCTTGAAGCTGAAAATACACAGTGGGATGATCTTTGTCAGCTACAATATACAAGTGGTACAACAGGAAAACCTAAAGGTGCAATGCTTACACATGGAAACTGGTTTAGTGCAATACAAAATGAATGTGACATACTAAAAATGACACATGAAAGTGTACTTTTCTGTATATATCCAATGGCACATGTAGGTATATCATGGGCAATAGCATCACTACGTGCGGGTGCTCTTACAATTACAAAAAACAATTACACATTTGATGAATATCTTGACATAATCTATGAAAACAGGGTGACAAATGCAACAGGAATGCCACCTGTTATACATTCAATAGTATCAAATCCACAAAAGGTACAAAACAAGCTATATTCTGTAAAATCAATAATTACAGGTGGAGGACCACTACACAAAGAACTATGGAAGAAGTTCTATAAAAAATATGGTATACCAATACTTAATGCATATGGAGCATCAGAAACAATAGTTGTTGGAACAGGAACAATAATAAGACCAGAAGACTATGCATTTGCAGATAGATTTGAAAGTGTAGGACATCCTGTATGTTTTAGTGAAGTAAAAATTGTAGATCCACAAGATGAAACAAAAACACTACCACAAAATGAAAATGGAGAAATAGCACTAAGAGGTCCATCAATAGCACAGGGATACTGGATGAGACCACAACAGACAAAAGAAACATACACAGATGATGGATGGTTCCTAACAGGAGATATAGGATACCTTGATGATGATAACAGACTTTTCATAACAGATCGTAAAAAAGATATGATAATCATGTCAGGATGGAAAATCTATCCAACAGAAGTAGAAGAAGAACTACTTAAATACCCAGCAGTAAGTGAAATTGCAGTATTTAGCTTAGATCATGAACATCGTGGTGAAATTCCAGTTGCAGCTGTAATATGGAAAGATGGAATTGATGATACAGAAGGACTACTTGAATATGCACGCAAAAATCTTGCAAGATATAAAATACCACGTGAAATATTTACAACAGATACACTTCCAAGAGTAAATGGATGGAAACTTCTAAGAAAAGATTTAAAAGAAAAATACTCTAATATATAAAAAATAGGATATAAGAAAAACTGGGTTTTTTTTCATTTTACAACAAAAAAAAGATAATAGTTAAGAATTAATATATTTTAAAAAAAAAGAATGTGTTTAATATGCATGGAAAAGAAATTAGTGAAAATATAGAAGAATATCTTGAGACAATCTACAAAAAAAGTCTCATGAATAACATGGCAAAAACTACAGAAATATCAAAAGATCTTGGTATTGCTCCAAGTAGTGTAACCCAGATGCTAAAAAAACTTGAAGAGGAAGGATATGTAACATACTATCAATATAAGGGTGTTGAACTTACAGATAAAGGATATAAAATTGCAAAAGAAATAGTAAGAAAACACAGACTTATTGAAACATTCCTATATAATACACTTAATTTAGACTTAGAAGATATCCATGACCAGGCATGTGCAATGGAACACTCACTATCTGATGAAGCAGAAAGAAAACTATGTCAACTTCTTGAATATCCAAATCAATGTCCTGATGATCATAACATAATACCAGTATGTGACCTTGACATACCATCATGTTATGAATGTTCAAAAGTACATAAGATAGATGAAATACCAAAAAGACTAGAAAAACTAACAGCTGTAGGAAATATGCAGATAAATCAGGTAGGAACAATAAAATTTATCAGAGGAGACAATGATAAAATTAAAAAACTACTAGATATGGGCATAACACTAGAGATGAAAGTAACACTAATAAATACAGCACCACTAAATCAGCCAATTAAGGTATTAATTGAAGATAAACAAGTAGATCTTGACAAGGATTTATCACTTGACATCTTTGTAGAACTTGATGAATAATATTACTCCCCACCATACTTTTTTTTTATGTTAATTTTTTTTTATGAATATTTTTTTACTAAAAATTATTAAAAGTATATAAGTTAAGAATATTTAAAAGTATTATTGTATAATAGACTTAGATAGGAGGATTTTTTTATGAAATATAAATGTACTTTATGTGGATGGGTATACGACCCAGCTCAAAACGATGGAGTAGAATTTGAAGACTTACCAGATGACTGGACATGCCCATTATGCGGAGCAACAAAAGACTTATTTGTTCCTGCAGAATAGGTTAAATTCTAATTTTTAGTAGATATAACTTACACTTTCTAGGTTATATCTATATAAAAAACTCTTTTTAATTAATTTCTAAACTTCCCCAAAAAAATGATAATTTCTTATTTTTATAAAAATTAAATTAAATAGATTAAATATCTATTATTAACATAATGATCACTCTTTGTGTACTTTTTTACCTTTTAATGTCACTATTTTGGTACATTTTATTATTTATACTATGAATACTATAAATTATATTAATAATAAACATTAAGTACGCTAGAATAAACATGTAAGAGTTATTCTATGAATACTTATTATAACAACATTAAGGTGGTGAAAAAATGGTATTAATTGAAGGAGAAATTGGTGGAAAAAAATATCGTGAACCATTTTCAAAAGGAATACTATCAAAATCATTAGTAAGAGCAGAAATTGACTCAGCTAAAGCATATGAAATGGCAGCTGAAATTGAAAAATATTATATGGATAATTCTATAGATGTGGTACAAATTACAGATCTTGTTGAATTTGTAAAAGAAAAGCTTAATGAGGAAGATCCTGAACTTGCTAAGAAGTATATTTCATGGAAGAAAATTAGACAATCTGAAGATCCTCTTATTATATTAATTGGAGGTGCATCAGGTATTGGTACTTCATCAATTTCATTTGAACTTGCAACTAAACTTGGTATTAAAAACATGCTAAGTACTGATATGATTCGTGAGGTTATGAGAAAGATTGTTTCAAAAGAGTTATGTCCAACACTATTTGAATCAAGTTATACTGCAGCTGAATCTCTTAGTACACCTGCACCACCAGAGTTTGATAAGACACTTCTCGGATTTAAAGATCACGTAAATACTGTTAATGTAGGATTAACTGGTGTAATTGAACGTGCAATAAAAGAGGGAATAAGTATTGTTATTGAGGGAGTACATATTGTTCCTGGATTTGTTGATGAAGAACTTCTTAAAAAGAATAATGTTCATATGTTTGTTTTATCATTATCTGATGAAGAAATTCATAAAAGTAGATTTTATTCAAGATGTAGACAGCTATGGGCAAGACGTCCACTTAAAAGATATCTTGAACACTTCACAGATATTAGAAAAACACATGATTATATTGTAGGTGAAGCTCATAAACATAATATTTCTGTTATTGAAAATATTGATGTTACAGCTACAGTTGATGAGATGATAGAAGATATTATTGAAAAAGAAAAAGATAACAAATCTGACAATAAGTAGGATTTTATTTTTTTTAGAATTTTTAAACTCCAAAATTTATTCCCCTTTTTTTATATTTTTTTTTATTGAAAAACTAGCTCTTTTTATAATTAAATTATATAAATTAAATTATTTAAGATAAGAAGGATGGGAGGGGAAGTGTTTGTATAATTAGTAGTATAGGTCTGCTAACCAGTCTACACTAAGGTATCTTTCTCCTGTATCTGCAAGTATTGCAACTATTGTTTTTCCTTTATTTTCTGGTCTTTTTGCTAGTTGTACTGCTGCATATACTGCTGATCCTGATGAAATTCCTGCAAGTATACCTTCTTTTTGTGCAAGATCAATTGTGGTTTGTCCTGCATCTTCATCTTCTACTGCTATTGTTTCATCAATTAAATCTAAGTCCATTGTTTCTGGTATGAATCCTGGACTTATTCCCTGTATTTTATGTGCTCCTTTTTTGTTTTGTGTTATTACTGGTGAGCCTGCAGCCTCTACTGCAACAAGTTGGAAGTCGTCTTTGTGTTTTTTAATTTCACGTGCTATTCCTGTTGCTGTTCCACCTGTTCCTGCTGCTGATACTACAATGTCGACGTTTCCATCTGTATCTTTTAGTATTTCTTTTGCTGTTAGTCTTTCATGTATTTCAGGATTTGCTGGGTTTTCAAATTGTTGGAGTATTATTGAGTTTTCTATTTCTTCATTTAACTCTTCTGCTTTTTTAATTGCTCCTGGTATTCCCTCAGCAGCTGGTGTTAGTACAAGATCTGCTCCGAAGATTTTGATTAATTTACGTCTTTCTATTGAGAATGATTCAGGTAGTACTATTTTTAGTTTGTATCCTTTTGCTGCTGCTGCAAATGCTAGTGCTATTCCTGTATTTCCACTTGTTGGCTCGATTATTGTTGTGTCTTTATCTATTTTTCCTTTTTTCTCTGCATCTTCTATAAGTGATACTGCAACTCTATCTTTGATGCTGCTTACTGGGTTAAATGATTCTACTTTTACTAGAATTTCTGCATCTAATCCTTCGGAAATTCTGTTTAATCTTACTAGTGGTGTGTTTCCGATTGTTTCTGTTATGTCATTTGCTATTGGTTTTTTTATTATTTCTATGTTTTCTATTGCCATTTTATCTTTTACTCCTTTGTTTTTTTTTATCGTTATAATTATTAGTATCTTAGTTATAATTAATGAATTTATTATTATTTTTATCATAAATTTGGTATATTCAAGGGGGTTTAAATAAATAATATAATAAATTAACAATTATTATATTAACATTGTTATATTTTAATTTATTAAAAAACATATATAAAACTTTTGAAAAAAAAACACTAAAAAAATTCATAAAAAAAAGACCAAATTAATTGGAAAGGGGGTTAAAATAGAATAAAACAAAGTTTATCCTACATAATATAAACTAATAATACCTCAAATACAGTAATAAGTATTAAAATTAATATTACAATTACAAAGAAGTTCTGAAACATACTATGATTTGTAACATTTTTTCTAATAATATTATGCAAATTAGCATTAAATCTTGAAGCATAAGCTCCAGCTATAATAAATGAGATAATAAATACCCAAATTAAAACTTTAAATAAAACATTAATATAGTAAATATTAGCCTCAAATAACGATGAAAGAGCCAAACCAACAGATGCATTAAAGTATGGCATACTCTCAGCAATTGTACTTATAACAGTTGAGGTACTTGAAAGAAGGTATGTGTTAAGCAATGTAGTATATGCCATTGCAATAAGTGCAATAGCAATAGATACCCAAAGATATGCACTTGTTTTATAAAATAAATATTCAGATTTAAAATTTATTTTAGTTACACATTCTGAATATGTAATATTACCTTCATATTTAATTTTTAATTTGTAATCCTTTTTTGTAATTGCTGCTGAAATTTCAGCAATTCCATCCTCTGATACTTCAGCTTTTCCAACAACCCTTCCCTTCTTAGCTGTGACTGCAACGACTCCTTTAGGTACAGGTTTATCTGTATCAACCTCTGTAACTTTAACTTTTACTGTATATCGTCTTGAATCAGAATCAGTAATTTCAGCACATGCTTTTGTTTTAATTCTATCTGGCATAAAAAATACCCCTAAATTTATTTTATATTTTCTATGTAAGTTTCACATTAAAACTTAAAGAAAAACGATTGTCTAATTATTCAATCCATAGATTAAATTTATTTATCTATTTTAAAGTATATATAAATTACATAAAAATAATTACAAAAAATGAAAATAACAAAAATAATAACAAAATAATAAGATCAATAGTATAATACTAAAAAAAATATATGCACATTAATTATTTTCTAAGAAAAGAAATCCCGATAATTACCTATTAAAAAAAAGGATAATTAAAATATTATACTATTTTCATTTCAAATTATTATAATATAGTCATACAACATCACTAATAAAGTTTTTTAGTATATTAATAAATATTAACATAAAATAGACACATGAATTATTAAATAAAGAAAAATAAGCAGATTTATAAATAAATAAAAAAATAAAAAAAATAGAAAAATGAAAATCACATTAAATTTTCAAAATAAAGGTTTTAATTTGTAATCTCTTTATCATTAACACTTCTTATATAATTAGGAGCACTGCCAAGAGTATAACCTAGTGTGAAATAGAAACTTGTCTCATCATCTGAAATATTCCAGTTTTTATCACTTTTTAAAAGACTAATTGATGCTTCCTCTTCAAGTTCCTTAAATATAGCATCATATTTACGTATTTCATTAATCATAACAGGATATAATGCTTTTATTTTATCATGTGAAAGTTGAATATCATAAATCTTTCCAAGAAATGGTGTCTGTTTTAAACTTTTATACTCCATGTGTGTTAATTTACGAAGAAGAAAACCTAGAAGAAATGAAGCCTTCTTATCATCATCTATAAGTATTTCATCAAGAACATATCTATGTTCAATAGTTAAATCTGCCATAATAAATAATCCTCCAATAGTTTAAATTTATTTGTATTTCCTAGAATACCTTATCAATAACTGATGTAATTTTAAGAATTTCAGAATCAGACTTTCCAAGCATCTTCATAGCCTTAGCTGAAGCTTCAACAGGTGAATCCTTATTTTCCATCATAAACTGACTAATATATGTCATAAATGTCCTAAATTCAATCTTATTTTTAAATGTTTTTCTAAGAAGCTTATCAACATCTTTTTCTTCATCCTTGTCAAGTAATTCTACATCTTCCTTAATTTCCTCATCATTTAAAACTGCATTAATTGTATCAATATCATGATATTTTAGAAGTTCATTAAGAAATGCTTCATTCATCTTACTTCTATTATCCTTATTTTTACGTAGCTTTTTTGTTGACTCTACATTTTTAAGAAATTCATCATAAAATACTTCAACTTCAGATTCTCTAACAAAAAGCTTAGGAACAACCTCAAGAAGTCTAGGATCAATATTTAATCCTACAAATTCCTCATCATCACCTTCTTGTTCCATCTTTATAACTTCATCTGGTTTTTGTGTCATTGATCATCACCATTATCTTTAGTTTTATTACTATATTTTATATCTTTATCTTCATTGTTAACTATTTTATCTTGATTTTCTATTTTTTCCTGATTTTGCATAATTTCAATAAGATAATCAAGCTTCATATTAATATCATCAATATCAGATTCAAGCTGTTGAAACCTATCTTGTACATATTCATGATTTTCATGAATTGTATCTCTATTATCTTTAATAATATTTCGTGTTTCAGTTTCAGGCTGTTTCATATACAATGCTGACATTGCAGCTGTAAAAATACTTATAAAAAATACTCCTGCAACAATTGATATTAATGCAATTATCTGACCTGGGAATTCTACAGGTGTAATATCACCATATCCAACAGCTGTTAATGTTGCAATATTAAACCATAATGCTTCAAAGAATGTATGAAGATTTGGATCAATATGATATAATACATACGTTGAAATAAGTGTATAAAATACTATAATAATAGTTAATACCTTAAGTAGTCTATTTTGTACAAAATAGCTGAGTGATCCTTTATTAAATATTTTAAGATTTTGAAGTCTGATAACCTGAAATAGTGGTATGAGCTTTACAAGTTTAAATAATCTGACAACTGTAAAATATCTGAATAATATAAAATTAAGTGGCAGTATCGATAAAATATCAATAATATGTGTCTTTATAAACTCCCATGGTCTTTTATCTGACTTTTTATATATTACAAGTAGATTAAAGAAAAGACATACACATACAAATAAATCAAAATATGCTGTGAAAACAATTATATTTAATGAAACATCACCAATACTTACAACAAAAATCATTGCAAGATCTATAATAATTAAAATTACAAGAAGTATATTTTTAAGTTCTTCAAGAACTTCACGATTCTCCTTTATAGACTTTTTTAAATGTTTAATATTCATTTTAATACCATTATTATTATGATAAATGTTTAATTTATATACTAGTTTTGTAAAAAAAGTTCTTAAAAAAAAATAATTTCCAATTTTTGAAAATAAAAGAAGATTAAAAGGAATAGATTTCTAATAATCTTCTCTATATGTTTAGATTACTTAGAGTTCTGATGCAATTTTTCTTGCTTCTTCTATGTAGCTTGCAAGTTCATCTTTATCTCCAGCTTTGGATGTTCCCATAGCTGTGATGTTTGCAATTACTTCCATTCCCATGTATCCAAATGGCATTACTTTGAATGATTCTATGTAGTCTCCAAATTTGTCTTCAGATTGTGCTTGTGTGAAGATTGTTACTACTTTTTTACCTTCAAGTGTTTTGTTTGGGTTTCTTGATACTTGGTAGAATCTGTCTACGAATGCTTTTGCTTGTGCTGTCATTTGTCCGTAGTAGATTGGTGATGCAAATACTAATACATCAGCATCGAGAAGTTTTGCAATGATTTCATTACCATCATCATCAATTACACAGTCACCTTCTACACATCCCATACATGCATTACATCCTGCAAGATCTTCTTCATTTAAAAATACGTAATCTGTTTGTGCATCTGCTGCATCTAAGAATTCTTTTACTAACACGTCACAATTTCCATCTTTTCTTGGGCTTCCTACGATTCCTAATACTTTCATTTTTAATATTCTCCTAGTTTATTTTATAAGTTAATTTTAGTATATGAAATATTATCTTTCAAATAAAATTCTAAATTCTTTATTGTCTTATTCCGCACTGAATTTGTATTATTTAAACAATATTTCATTAAAAAAAAAATTTAGTTTTACTTTTTAGATATTAATATTTTATAAAGAACTTATTTAATAAAGCTTTCTTAGATTATTTTCACCTAAATTCTAGTTATATTAACATGTATGTATGTTAAATGGAATAATAATATTTAAAAAAAGGAAAAATAAGAATATGGGGTGGTGAATAGTTAGTTTATTGTTTGAAGATACTCATCTGGATCTA
This sequence comes from Methanosphaera sp., assembly GCF_022768985.1. NCBI lineage: Archaea > Methanobacteriati > Methanobacteriota > Methanobacteria > Methanobacteriales > Methanobacteriaceae > Methanosphaera > Methanosphaera sp. The sequence goes on from NZ_JALEKL010000008.1 coordinate 98,896, forward strand.
ATTTAAAGTTTCGTAGTATACTTTCTTGAAGTTCTATTGGTACACTTTTTAGTATTTGTCGTAGATTTTCATCAGTAAGGTGGTAGCTGTTTTCATGACGTTTTCCTGTTCGTTTAAGTTGTCCATCTTCTATTGCATATAGTGTGTTTATTGGTAGATGTTTCCATCTTTTATCACAGTTTAGTGATTTTGTAGAAAATAGATATCCTCTTTCTGTTTTAAGATAATGTATTCCACCTTCACAATTTGTATGTATATACATTACTGATCCATCATAGATCATTAGATTTAATTTATTGTTTTTTGCAAGTTTTGATACAATTGCCTCAATTATGTTAAATCGTTCATCAGCTGTTAGTTTATGATCTTCTTCTGCTTTATTTATTTCATCTACTATGTGTAGTAGTACTCTTTCTGAGTCTGTTACTCCACTTTGGTATCTTTTATATTTATCTAGTGGTGGGTAGCTGAATATTGTTCCGTTATGTACTAGTGTCCATGTTCTGTTGTTGTTATCTTTTTGAATGAAAGGATGACAGTTGCAACAATTCATACATCCTACTGTTGCAAGTCTAATGTGTGCAAATACATTTCTTGCTTCTACTGGTTTTGATATAAATTCTCGTAAAAATTCACTTTCTGATGCTTTTACTGGCTGTTTTTTTAGTAGTGTTTTGTTATCATCCATAAGTGCAATTCCCCAGCCATGTGGATGTTCACTACAATGTTCATAGAAACATTTGAGGTAGTCATTTATTTCTATTTCATTATTACAGCTTAAACTAAATAGTTCACACATTTATTTTTTTCCTCCCATTAAATTTTATATTTAAAACATAGTATTGTTGTTAATTAATAATTTTTTTTTAATAATGTATATAATTTTATATAAAAATGAAACTTAACAACGTTATATTAACTATAACAATGTTATATTTTTCATATGATATAAATATTTACACAAAAAAAAATCCAAAAAACAATAAAAATACTAAAAAAGAACATAATTCTGAAACAAAAATTGTACATACAAACAATTACAACTATCAACTTTATATATACATAATTTTTAATATTAAAGAATTTTAATATTAAAGAAAGAATTTAATTCATCAGCTAAATAATTTTACTATGTTAATTATCTTTATATTTTTTTAATAACAATATAATAATATAAAATAATGGAGTTCTTTTCATGGGGAAACAAGATTCAATGGAAGAAAAATTATGGAAAACTGCTATAAAATTAAGAGATTCTGTTGAAGCATCAGAATATAAACATATTGTATTAGGTTTAATATTTCTTAAATATGCAGGAGATAAATTTGAACAACAACAAAATAAGTTAATTTCTGAAGGTAAAGAAAAATATATTGATATTCCTGAGTTTTATAGTAAAGATAATATTTTCTTTTTACCTGAAAATACTCGATGGAGTTATATTATTGATAATGCTAAACAAGATAATATAACTACTATTTTAGATACTGCTTTTGCAGATATCGAAAAAAAGAATAAAAGTTTAAGAGGAGCTTTACCAAGTAATTATTATACAAGATTAGATTTAGAAAAAAAGAAGTTAACATCATTATTAGATGTTATAAATAGTATTGACACTACTGATGATACTGAACAAGATATTATAGGTAGAGTTTATGAATATTTTTTAGGGCAATTCGCTATTAAAGAAGGAAAAGGTAAAGGAGAATTTTATACTCCTAAATCTGTAGTAAGTTTAATTGCTGAAATAATTGAACCTTATGATGGAACTATTTATGATCCTTGTTGTGGTTCTGGTGGTATGTTTGTACAATCATTGAAATTTATTAAATCTCACCAAGGAAATACAAAAAATGTGAGTGTTTATGGTCAAGAAAACGTTTCAACTACTAGAAAATTAGCTCTGATGAATCTTGCAATTAGAGGAATATCTGCTGATTTAGGGAAAAAAGCTGCAGATACATTTTTTGATGATCAACATATTGATAAACGTTTTGATTATATAATGGCTAATCCTCCATTTAATATTAGTGATTGGCGAGAAGAAAATGAATTAATCACTGATTATCGTTGGAATGGTTATGATGTTCCACCAACAAGTAATGCAAATTATGCTTGGATTCTTCATATACTTTCAAAATTATCTGAAAATGGAATTGGAGGAATTATTTTAGCAAATGGTTCTTTAAATACATCAGACACTAAAGAATATAATATTAGAAAAACATTAATTGAAAACAATCTCATTGAAGCAATTTTAGTTTTACCTGCAAAATTATTTTATTCAACCAATATCCCTGTAACTCTTTGGATATTAAATAAGAATAAAAAACAAAGAAGTATTGTTAAGAACAATAAAATAATAAATTTCAGAGACAGAAAAAATGAAATTTTATTTATGGATTTAAGAAACTTTGGTTCAATATATAACAAAAAATTTGTTGAATTAACTCAAGGAGATAGAGATAAAATAGTTAATATTATTCACACATGGCAAACTGAAGATTATTCTTCCAAATATAAAGATATTCCAGAATTATGTTATTCTGCATCTATTGAAGAAATAAGAGAAAAAGAATATAAATTAGCTCCAAGTGCATATATTGAATTTAAAAATAATAATGAAGATGAAATGGATTTTGATAAAGAAATGACTAAATTAAGTCAAGAACTAAGTGAATTATTAAAAGAAGAAGTTGATTCAACAAATAAACTAATTAAAATCATGGAGGATTTGAATTATGAAATTCAATTATGAAAAATTAGGTAATTTAATTGAAATTTCAGAAAAAAAAAATTCAGATTTAACTGTTGATAATTTAGTAGGAATGAATATTAATAAAGAATTTATACCTTCTGTAGCCAATACTAATGGAACAAATTTAGCAAGATATAAATTAATAACTAAAAATCAATTTGGATGTAACTTAATGCACGTTGGTCGTGATAAATCTGTTGTAGTATCTAAATATTCTGAAGAGAATCCTTCAATTATATCTCCTTCATATAAAATTTTTCAAGTTAAAGATACTGATCTTATTCTTCCTGATTTTTTAATGTTGTGTTTTTTAAGATCAGAGGTTGATAGATTTTGTTGGTTTTATACTGACAGTAGTGTTAGAGGAAGTTTAGATTGGTCAAAATTTTGTGAAATTGATATACCATTACCAGATTTAGACACACAACAAAAAATTGTTGATATTTATCAATTTTTTAGTGATAGAATAGAACTTAAAAAGAAGATAAATAAAAATTTAGAAGAAATAGTTGAAAATCATTTCAAAGAAAAATATATAAAAAATAAACCTCAAGTATATACCAAAACAACATTGAATACAATTATTACAATTACTAGTGGAAAAAGACCATCAGTGAAAGATAATTTAAAAACAAAAGAAATGAACATACCTTTAATTGGAGCTTCTTCAATAATGGGTTACACTAATCAATATTTATTTAAAGAAAAAATACTAATCACAGGACGTGTTGGAACTCATGGTATTATTCAGAGATTTGATTCTAAATGTTGGCCTTCTGATAATACTTTAATTATCAAAAGTAAATGGTATGAATATGTTTATCAAATTTTGAAAACAATAAATTATACAAAATTAAATAGAGGATCTACTCAACCATTGATAACTCAATCAGATTTAAAAAATATTGAAATTATATTACCTTCTGAAAAAGAACTTCAAGAATTTGAAAATTGGGCTAAAAGTATTATGCAAAAAGTAGATGAAAATAAAAAAGAAAATTCAAAATTAAGTAATTTAAGAGATATTTTACTTCCTAAGTTAATG